>DAIRCP010000005.1:7142-62095 GCA_036796635.1 Prevotella sp.
TTTACAGTGAAAAGAGAAAATCTTCTTGTTGTCGTATTATTGGGCATCTTCCTTTCGTTCACGGCGCAGTCGCGTGCAGGTGGACTGATGACGAACACCAACTATCACATTGCCTTCGATAGGATGATGGCTCGTGGTGCCACCTTTGATATAGATGCAGCTTACAGTAATCCTGCTGGTACAGTATGGGGCCATGAAGGTTGGCAGGTATCCTTCAATTGGCAGATGCCTGCCCAGGACCGTGATATCACCTCCACCTTTCCCCTTTACACCACCGAGAATCATACACAGAAGTTCCATGGCAAAGCCTCTGCACCATTTGTTCCTGGTCTGTTTGCCGCCTATCATCATGATAAGTGGGCAGTGTCAGCCATGATAGGAATCGTAGGTAGTGGCGGTTATGTGAGATTCGATGATGGTCTACCCATGTTCAATGCCCCGCTGATGGCAGGTATCTATGCGCAGACAGCCGGTGCAATGACCCCCGACAAATATACCATTGACTCCAATGTCAAGGGCAAGCAGTATATCTATGGCGGACAAGTCTGCTTCACCTATAAAATAGGCGAGCACTGGGCAGCATCCGCAGGTATCAGAGCCAGCTATTACGACGGCTATTACCGTGGTTATGTGAAGGCAACCATGAACAGCGTAAATAAGGTATTGGCAGATTACGCGATAGACTGTGATCAGACTGGTTGGGGGATTAATCCCATAATCGGACTGGATTATCATGCCAACCGCCTCACGCTCGCTGCCAAATACGAGTTCCGCACCAAACTGAACATTCCCAACAAGACCAATTTGTGTACAGTACCCGCAACGCTGGGTGCCGCTTTCCAGGATGGTGTAAAGACTAGATACGACATGCCCGCCTTGCTCAGCGTAGCAGCCGGATATGAGTTTACCCCCAAGTTGCGGGCCACTTTGGAGTATCACTTCTTCGATGATAAGCATGCCAAGATGGCTAACGACCGACAGAAGGAACTTACCCACGGTACCCATGAAGTGCTTGTAGGAGCAGAGTACGACATCAACAAGACTTTCACTGTGAGTGCTGGAGCACAGCGTACCGACTATGGACTCAGCGATGGCTATGAGAGCAATACCTCATTTGCCTGCGACAGTTATTCCGTGGGATTCGGTGGCGCCGTGAATGTGAACACTCACCTGCGTGTGAATGCCGGTTATTTCGTATCCCTGTACAGTGATTACACCAAGCATACAGCAGCCAGTGCCACTGGCGGATATTACAATACCACCATGGAGGGAACTGATGTATATTCCCGCACCAATGGTGTATTCGGTATCGGTGTAGATTATAAATTCTAATCAGATACCACATAAAAACAGGGTGTGTCACATACATGGCACACCCTGTTTTTATTATGAAGTAGGGTATGACCTTTTATTTCAGCCCCGTTCTCGTATCCCACCACATCTGTTTGCCCCAGAAGTAATCCTTCTCAGCAGCAGCTTCCGCAGCGCAGTTCTCTGTGTTCAGGTTTCTTTCATTATCAGGATAACCATAGCACATTGGCGGTGTATTGTGTCCTGGATAATAGCTGCTGGGTGCGATGACATTTCCAGTAGGGTAGCCACTCATTCTGAACAGTGACCATGCCTCCATACTATTCTTGAACACCGATATCCACCATTGTGTGAATAGCTGTTCCTGTGTTCCGTCGTATTTCGCCTTTCCAGCCAAATAGTCAGTGGCATTACATCCGTTCTCCTCGAGCGATAATGTTACGGCCTTATCATAAGCAGCTTCCTGAGTCATACCTACACTCCATCCCTTGCTGGCAGCATAAGCTATGGCAAAGTAAGTCTCGCAGCTTCTCATCCATGGAGAAAAGCCCGTAAGAGACTTTGTTGACATGAATCTTTCGCCGATACCAGAGTACGAAGATACATTCGCACTGGATTCCTGTCCATTCTGATAACCAGCATATTTGGTGATGGTATCCCTGCCTTCTGCAGTGGCATTTGTCCAGTTGGCAGTAGGTTTGGCATAGATGGAAAGTCTTGGGTCATCCAGAGATTTGAGTGTCTCAACCATCAGTTTGCTGATACCATACTCATTCGGTCGGGTCTGATAATAATCAGCATAAGGCTCTGGATATTCATTTTTCCATTCGAAGAATACATTATCATCATTACTAGACAGAATAGGATACTTATCCGGGTTACCCAAAATTTCCTCAAAAGTAGCCTTTGCCTCTGTGGGGTCGATATTGGCTATCCTTGCAGCAATACGCAGACGGAGGGAGTTTCCGTATTTTTTCCATTTCGTGATATCACCGCCCAACAGCACATCGCCGCTGCCCAGTGCTTCACCGTCGATAGTCAGAGCTTCGACGGCAGTTTTCAGGCGTTTAAGCAAATCGGGATAAATAGTAGACTGCTTGTCATATGCCGGTTTGGTATTGCCTGATTCCAGTTTGAGCGCATCGCTGTAAGGCACGTTACCCCAACGGTCGCTGATTACCTGATACATCTGACATTGGAAGATGGTGGCAGCAGCCCACATATTAGACCCTTCTGTCTCCTTGTCAAGGATAGCCTGCAGGTTGCTCACCGTATAAAAGCAGACATTCCAGGATGCTGTATTCACTGCCGGACGGAAGTTATAGTATCCCTCCTCCGTGTACATCCATTTAGCCACCTGACCAGAGAATCCAGCAGACTCATTCAGGTCAAACCATTCATCAAACATATTGTCGGTAGAATATCGGAGGCAATATGCCAAAATGTTGGTCGAAGGCACCAAGGCTGCACTAGGGCGGTCGGGATCAGTATTTACATCATCGAAGGAGCTTGTGCATCCTGAGAATGCAAACATAGCAGTGGCGAGCAGCAGCGATATCTTTAATATATATTTTTTCATAATCTATGTTCTTTATTCATTAAAATGTCAAATTCAACTTAATACCAATACTACGTGTCGGAGGACAGGAGTTACTTTCGAATCCTACACTTGTGTTGTCAGAGCCCATCGTGGATTCCGGGTCAATCTTAGACTGATTTCTGCTTGATAGCCAGAGGATAGCCACATTACTTCCGATTAAAGACAATTTTGCATCAGAAATGCATCTTGTGGCAGCCAGCCAGGCTTTCGGGAATGTATAGGTAAGATGAATCTCGCGGAGCTTCAGATAAGAACCGTCGCAGATATCCAACTCTTTATCTTTATAATAACTATAGAACCATTTTTGTGCACTGATGGTTTTTGTGTTGGTATTACCGTCTTCTGTCACGCATACCTTATCAGTAAGAACATCCTGTCCTACGACGACACCTGTCTCGCGTACGTTAGTTCCGTCGGCCTTAGTAGCTGCGGTAAAGTCAAGAATACCAGTGTTAGCTCCGAACATCTGTGTAACCGAGAAGAAATCGCCACCTTTGCGGTAGTCAAGCAGAAATCCGAAAGAGAAGTCCTTGTAGGTGAACTCGTTGCTCCAGCCTGCTAACCAGTCGGGAGTGACACTTCCGAGTTTCTTTCCGTTTACGAGTATCGGAAGACCGTCAGAACCAATAATCACACGTCCCTGGTCGTCTGTCTTCATTCCGGCACCATATAGTGTACCCCATGATTCGCCCACTTTTGCATAGTTATATACACTCCAGTTATTGCTGATGGTATAAGTGTCCAGTCCGTCAGCCAGTTCCACAACCTTACTCTTGTCCTTTGACCAGTTGAGTGTTGATGTCCAGTTCAGTCCGTCGGCATTTTTAAGGATGTCGGCTGAGAGAGAGATTTCAGCACCTTTATTGGTCACCTTGCCTGCATTGATAAGTGAGTAGCGATAGCCAGTGGATGTAGGAACCTCCACGGTCATAATCTGGTTGCTTGTGCTCTTGTTGTAATAAGCCAGGTCCAGACGGATACGGTTGTTCAGAAAAGCAGCCTCGATACCTATTTCATTAGTCCGTATACTCTCAGGACGCAGGTTGGCGTTGGCCAGTGTGCTCTGTTTGTAGAATTGTGCCACGCCGTTGATGTTAGCCGATGAAGGCGTAGCAGCCTGTGCCGGCGACATATAATAAGTCAGAGTTCTGTAGGCAGTTGTTGCATTACCCACTTTAGCGATGTTGGCTCTCACCTTCAAGTAACTCAGAATGTCACTCTTAAGCTGTGGAAATGTTTCCGTAGGAATCCAGCTCAGGCTGACAGAAGGGTAGAAGAAAGACTCCTTGATTGTAGAGCTCCAGTCGTTGCGGGCGCTTAATTCCATAAATACCTGACTGGCATAACCTATCGTTGCATTTGCATATACAGAATTGGAACGGATGTGGGAGTTGTCCATATCTGTGAAAGGAGTACCGATCACATTAGACATCGTGTAGAGGTTCTTGATTGTCAGACCGCTGGATGCCGTAGCACCTTCAGCAGTCATATTGTAAGTCATGTCACGGTAGTTGGCACCGGCGAGTGCATCCACAGTGAAGTCGCCGAAGGTCTTATCGAAGTAAGCGATGAAGTCAGCATTTAGTTCATGCTGGTTCTGATTCGTCTGTCTGAACCATCCCTTAGGGCAGTCTGTCGTGTATAATGTTTTCTGGAAAGTCTTGTCATAATAGAAATCATAACCCAGTCTTCCCTCGAATTTGAGCCATGACAGCGGTTTGATAAATACGGAAGCCTTGCTGATGAGTCGGTCACGGTCATAAGCATTCGTATTATTATAGAGGTTGAAATAAGGATTCACGTGGAATGCATTGATCCAGTTATAATAGTTGCCTGCAGCATCCTGTTCATTATAGTGATTTTTCAGGTCGCTGATATCCACCTGTCGTCCGAACCATTCCATGATAGACTGGAGCGGGTTGGAAGAAGAGTAACCTGTAGACATCAGGTTGTCGCTCTTGGTCTTGCTGTAAGTCATAGACACATCAGCACTGATGTATTTGTTGAATATATAGGAGCCTGTCAGCGAACCGTTATATCTTTGTTCGTTGGTATTGGGCACAGTACCCTTCTGATCTCTGTAACCTATGGCAGCACGGAAATTTCCGCGGTCGGAAGAGTTGCTGATAGCGATGTTGTGAGACTGAGAAAAACCGGTCTGGAAGAAATCCTTGATATTGTTGGAATGTGACACCCAGTCAGTGGCAGTACGCACGCCATTTACCACGGGACTGTTGTACTGTGGTATCTTCAGACCGATATCCAGGCGCGGTCCCCAGCTTTCGTCATCACCGTCATTAAAGCCTCCGCCTGCACCGTCCACGAAGCAGTAGCCTGCACCGATATTACCGGCCCCCGTATAATTACCCGTGGCATAATCCTGATAGGAAGTACCCTCAGGTACATATCCTGCTTTCAGATAAGCGTTATAATAATATTCAGAGCCTTGGTAGCCCTGACCATAAGAATTCTGATAACTAGGCAGGTGGTAAATCTTGTCGATAGTGAAGCTTCCATCATAAGAGATGCTCATCTTACTCCTCTGTCCCTTACCTTTCTTCGTTGTGATAAGGATTACGCCATTACCTGCACGCATACCGTAAAGAGCAGCCGAACCACCTTTCAGTACAGAGATATTCTCGATGTCGTCTGGATTGATGTCATTCAGTCCCGAACCCGTATCCAGCCATCCTCTGTTATCACTGCCGTATTGTCCACCGGCACCGCCATCCATTGGCACACCGTCTATCACGATCAGCGGGTCATTGCTGTTGAATGAAGAGTTACCACGAATCAATATTCTCTGTGAAGCACCCACTGCACCGCCGGCCTGCGTAATCTGGACACCCGAAATCTTACCCTGCAGCGCATTAGCCACATTCAGTTGTGAAGTTTTGTTGAGTGCATCAGCTTTCACGTCCTGCACGGCATATCCTAATGATTTCTTTTCTTTACTGATACCCAAAGCCGTAACGACGACTTCATTCAACTGATGGCTGTCCACATCCAATACAATCTTCATGTTCGATCCAAGAGATGCTTTCTTCGTCTTGTATCCGATGTAAGATATCTGTAAAGACTTTGCGTTATCCGGGACTGTTAGACTGAAAGTTCCGTCAACGCCGGTTGCTGCGCCGATTCTTGTGCCGTCTACGACCACAGAGGCGCCGATTACTGGCATGCCGTCGTCACTCGAAACAACGGTACCCGTGATTTTACGGGTTTGAGCCGTTGCGGTGCCTACAAATAACAGTAGGCACGAGATTAACAATAATGTAATTCTTTTTTTCATGAATACTCTCTTTTTAATGATTTTATTAATTTAATCTTCTCATAAAATAAAACATCACTTGAATATGTTTTGGAGAAACTAGGTGGTTCGTTTCTTCACAGGATGCAAAATTATATAACTTTAATTAAATCTCCAAATATTTATTGCAAAAAGTAACTAAAAACATCAAAAACATATCATTTATTAATAAATATGAGTTATTTAATAACCATAATGTTGCTTTTCTCTTTGATTTTGTTTCATTTTGAAACAAAAGAGACTGTTTGCTCCGATGGAAAGTACGATTTCTTTATTTTGCTTTATATTTTGTACCACCTATGGCGCCTGATAGAGCAGATGTGATGGCGATGATAATCTTGGTGGTCATGGCTATGCTAGTATTTTGTATGAGCAACCTTACAGAATACGTGCCTTCCTTTCGTTCTCTGGAAATGAACAATAGATGCAAATAACTTCAAAATCCAAATCTGGAATAGAAAGGGTGAGTAGTATATTTGGTGTCAGCAACCGATAAACGTCAGTGTGAGTGAAAGATGGAATCATAAGTTGACTTTATGGCAACTTGAAAAGAAAGATCAATGAATCCTCCTTCAATCTTACACTTTTTCCGCAGATGTCTATATTATTTTTTATATGCGATAAATCGTGTCAAGCGATTTCAGGGTAAGACAGATTGTCGAAGCCAGAAGAGATAAGTAAGTATTAGATTAAATCTGTACCTGTGTTTGACAGGCCAAAGCTAAAATGGCATTAGTTTTGCTGTTTACAAACAAAATGATTATCTTTGCACTTGAATAATTACTAAATATGAAGTAGATGAACAAGAAAGTATATTTTTCCGGCTCTATCAGCGGAGGACGCACGGATGTGGCGCTCTATGCCCGAATCATAGCGCACATCAAGAAGACGGACGTGGTACTCACGGAACATATCGGTGATGCTAATTATTCCTTCACCCATCGGGAACAGAAAGATGAACAGGCTATCTACCAACAGGATACGGGATGGCTCAGGGATTGCGACATCGTCATCGCTGAATGTACAGTGCCGTCACTGGGCGTGGGCTACGAAATGGCATTCGCCGAGAAGCTCGGCAAACCTACTTTCGTGTTCTACAGACCTTCACAGGCTCATCTGTCGGCGATGATCTGCGGTGATCCCTTCTTCAAGGTGATTCCCTACGAGACGGAGGATGAACTGCTCGCTGCTATCAGCCATATTCTCTGAATACTGAATCATAGAAAACTATCCAATTCTTTCCAATGTTTGCAGAATTGGAAAGAATTGGATAGTTTTTATTTATTCTGTCTATAACCTATTTTCTGGTAGCCCGGATGAAATAGACGATAAGTAGCAGATAGGCTGCCAGCGACAAGAGTTCGGACAGTGGATTGGCCCACCAGGCGGTGTAATCGAAGTTGATGCCGCAGAATCGCAACAAGGCACTCACAACGCCCATCAGGGCACCACCGGCAATGAAGCCGCTGGCAATAAGCGTACCTTTATCGCCACGCTCCTTATTCACAGCCTCATTACTGCTACGGGTGGTGACAAACCAATTGATGGCGCCACCAACCAAGAGGGGGACGTTGAGCTCTAACGGGATGAACATGCCCAGTGCAAAGGCTAAGGCGGGTATCTTACACCAGTTGAGGATGATGGCTATCAGCGCACCGATACCATAGAGTATCCAGGGTGCTCCTGCTCCATTCATCATTGGTTCTATCACGGCTGCCATGGCATTGGCCTGCGGTGCCACCAGGTGTCCTTCCTGTGCGGGATTGAAAGAATAGGTGTCATTGAGCAGCATCATCACGCCTCCTACTGTGGCTGCGGATACGAGTGTACCCAGGAATTTCCATGTCTCCTGTTTAGCAGGAGTGGTGCCTAACCAATATCCTATCTTCAGGTCGGTGATGAAGGAACCTGCCATGGAGAGGGCGGTGCAGACTACTCCACCCATAATCAGTGCCGCCAACATACCTTCATAACCATTCAGTCCTACTGCCACCATCACGACAGAGGCAAGGATGAGCGTCATCAGCGTCATGCCGGATACCGGATTGGAGCCTACGATGGCTATGGCATTGGCTGCCACGGTAGTGAAGAGGAAGGCGATAAGTGCCACCAATACGATGGCCACAATGGCATACATGAGATTGTGCATCACGCCAAACCAGAAAAACAGGAAGGTGACGGCAATGGCGGCGATGGAACCAAAGGCTATAATCTTAAAGGAAATATCGCGCTGAGTACGTATCTGCTCCTTATCCACATTGCTGCTGCCTTTCATCTCTTTAGCCGCCAGGGAAATGGCGCCCTTGATGATGCCCCATGACTTGATGATGCCGATGATACCTGCCATGGCGATACCTCCGATGCCGATGGGACGAGCATAGGTGGAGAATATGTCTTCTGGTGACATGGCACCTACAGCTGTGGTAGCTGCTACACCGCCGATATTAAGTATCTGATCGCCGAAGAGAAGGGCCATGCCCGGCACAATCAACCACCATACGGCGAGGGAACCCAGACAGATGATGAAGGCATACTTTAGACCTACGATATAGCCTAATCCCAATACGGCTGCACCGGTATTTACCTTAAACACGAGTTTGGCTTTGTCAGCCAGCATACTGCCCCAACTGACAACGCGGGTGGTAAAATTCTCATTCCACAGTCCGAAAGTAGCTACGATGAAATCATATAGTCCACCTACGAGTCCTGCAAGCAAAAGGGGTTTGGCCTGATTGCCACCTTTGGCTCCGCTCACCAGCACTTGCGTGGTGGCTGTTGCCTCGGGGAAAGGATACTTGCCGTGCATGTCCTTGACAAAGTATTTACGAAACGGTATCAGAAAGAGGATACCGATGACTCCGCCCAATGCGGAAGAAATGAATATTTTTAGGAATGAGGCACTCATAGCCGGATATTTCACCTGCAGGATATAGATAGCAGGCAACGTGAAAATGGCACCTGCCACGACGGCTCCTGAACAGGCTCCGATACTCTGGATAATCACATTCTCACCCAATGCCTGACTGCGCTTGGAGGCGGTGGATACGCCCACTGCGATAATGGCGATGGGGATGGCAGCCTCGAATACCTGACCTACCTTCAATCCGAGGTAGGCGGCTGCTGCGGAAAATAATATGGCCATGAGTATGCCCCAGGTAACCGACCATGTGTTGACTTCTGGATATACATAACGGGGACTCATCAACGGTTCATAACTCTCTCCGTCTTTCAGTTCCCGAAAGGCATTCTCGGGTAACTGTACATTGTCTTTTTCTTCCATTATTTTCTACTTTTTATTCATTATGGTTACAAAAGTACGCAAAAATCTCTAAAAAGTATGCATTCTGAAAGAAAAATTGTATCAATACTGATTGAGTACGGTCTTCATCCGCTCCAGACCTTCCAGCATCAGACTGCGCGGACAGGCGATGTTGATGCGGATGAATCCTTCTCCCGTGGCTTTGCCATACAGGGGACCGCTGTTGACCATGACTTTGGCCTCATGGAGCAACTGGTCTGTGAGGGCATCGCTGCTCACGCCCAACTGACGGATATCAACCCATACCAGATAAGTGGCTTCCAGCGGACAGACATGGATGGACGGGAAATTGGCATCGAAGAAATGAAGGAGTACCTCGTAATTGCCCTGCAGATACGTGCAGAGTTCATCGAGCCAGTCTTCGCTCTCATTGTAGGCTGCCATGAGTGCCTCTACGCCAAAAGGATTGACATCGCATATCTCATTGATATTGATGGCGCGGTCTATACGACGACGGACGGCGGGGTCACTGCAGATGATATTGGCTATCTGAAGTCCTGCTGTATTGAAGGACTTGCTGGGGGAACAGCAGATGATGGAATTGTCGAGGCAGGACTGACTGATGCCGGCAAAGGGTACATAGCGCTTACCGCCGAAGGTGAGTTCGCAGTGTATCTCATCGGAGAGCACTTTTACGCCATGACGCAGACAAATGTCATTAAGACGGATGAGCTCCTCACGACTCCACAGTCGTCCTGCGGGATTGTGGGGATTGCAGAGCAGCAGGATGCGTGCCTTGTCGCTGGCACATTTCCGCTCCAGGTCCTCATAATCCATGGTGTACTTTACATCAGCATAGTGCAAAGGATTCTCCACCACCACACAACCATTGTTGCGGACACTGGAGAAGAAACAGTTGTAATCGGGTGTCTGGATGATTACTTCATCGCCTGGCATGGTGAGTGCCTTGATGACGGCTGACACGGCAGGAACCACGGCGGTGGTATAAAGTATCCAGGAACGGTCTATCGTCCACTCGTGACGGCGCTGGAACCAGGAGATGACGGCTTCGTAATAACTGTCGGGCACCATGGTATAGCCAAACACGCCATGCTGCACACGCTGTGCCAAAGCACGCAGGATGGCGGGTGCCACACGGAAATCCATGTCGGCCACCCACATCGGGATGACGCCCTCTTCTTCGGGTTCATCCCATTTGTAACAGTGCGTTCCCCTGCGGGGAATCAGTTCGTCAAAGTCGTATTTCATTGTTCCTGTATTATGTCGTTTCTGAATATGTTAAGCGTGGCGCGTCTCTATCACACAGTCTGCGGGCTGCTTGATGTTCTCATCGATGGTGATACTGCCTATGCTATCAGCGATGATATGACCGCTGGTAGGATTCTTGATATTGGTGACTGAGCCTTTGATGTCGGCTTCAAGTTCGGCATACTCGAACATACGGTCGCTGTTCTTGTCGAAGGTGCAGTTCTCCAGTATCAGATTGTGGGCATAACAGAGTACCTGTTCGCCGCTGATATGGCAGTTGACCAAACGCAGGTTATGAGAGTGCCATCCCAGATACTCGCCATTGAGTTCGGAATCATAGATAGTCACGTTCTCCACTTCCCAGAAGGCATCCTTAGTGGTAATCTTAGCATGGTGTATCTCCACGTTCTTCACATACTGGAACACGTACTTGGCATCGCTCACCAGTCCGTCTATCCGAATATTCTCAGAGAACATGAAAGGATAAGTACCGCCATGCAGTTCCAAATCTTTGATATCCAGATTTTTGCAGCGCCAGAAGGTCTCATCGGCATCATTGATTTTTACATGTTGCAGTTGGATGTCGCTCATCTCGCGAAACATCTTTGGGGCATCTGTTACCGTGTTGGTCATCTTGAGATGGTCACTGTACCAGAGTGCGGAACGACCGCCCACGGCGAAATAACAATTATCTATGGTGAAGCGATGAACATGCCAGAATGGATAATTACCCTCAAACCGACAGTTAACTGCTTCTATGTCACTACACTCCTTGATGGCTGACTCGCCCTCCGTAATGGTCACCTGATCCAATCGTAATTGATGCGATTCAAAAAGCGGACGCTCACCGCCAAATGTTTTATTCTTAATCTCTTTCATATACCTATTAACTTAAACCGATGCAAAGGTAAGTAGATTTTTTGGATAATCGCATAACATTATTACTGAATGACTTACCACTTTTGCGGTTTTTTAGCTTTTTAGCGATTGAAAGCCCTTTTTTCTCATTATTTCTCATTACCTTTGCACCCAAAAGTAAGAAGATAAGAATGAAGAAACTGTTTATAGAGACTTACGGCTGTCAGATGAATGTGGCCGACTCTGAAGTGGTCGCCTCGGTGATGAAGATGGCTGGCTACGAACTGTGCGATGATATCAATGAGGCTGACGCGGTATTTCTGAACACCTGTTCAATACGTGACAACGCTGAACAGAAGATACACCACCGTCTGGAGGCTCTGAATGCCATCCGACGACAGCGACAGCAGAATGAAGATGCACAGCATCCATCCGCCAATCCGCTGATTATCGGCGTGCTGGGATGCATGGCGGAACGCGTGAAAGATGACCTGATACAGAACCACTTCACGAATCTGGTGTGCGGACCTGACAGTTACCTGAATCTGCCGGATATGATTGCTCAATGCGAGAACGGACAGAACGCCATCGACATAGAACTGTCGAAGACGGAAACTTACCGCGACATCGTGCCACAGCGTATTGGCGGCAACCACGTGAGCGGTTTCGTGAGCATCATGCGTGGCTGCAACAACTTCTGTCACTACTGCATCGTGCCTTATACTCGAGGCAGAGAGCGCAGCAGGGATGTGGACAGCATCCTGAGAGAGGTGCAGGACCTGCATGACCGCGGTTTCAAGGAGGTGACGCTGCTGGGGCAGAATGTAAATAGTTACGGCCTGTCACCTTCGGGTAAGATGGAGGAAGGCAGTACGTCATTCGCCCAACTGCTGCGTAAGGTGGCACAGTCGGTACCCGACATGCGGGTGCGCTTCACCACGTCCAATCCGGAGGATATGAGCGAGGATATACTCCATGCCATCGCAGAGGAGCCAAACCTATGCAAGCACATCCACTTTCCCGCACAGAGCGGCAGTGACAAGACCCTGCGACTGATGAACCGCAAATATACCCGTGAGGACTACCTGAGCAAGATAGACGCCATCCGCCGCATCATTCCTGACTGTGGTATCACGACTGATATCTTCGTGGGCTACCACGACGAGACTGAGGAAGACTTCCAGCAGACATTGTCTCTGGTGAAGGAAGTGGGATTTGACTCAGCATTCATGTTTAAATACAGCGAGCGCCCAGGTACTTACGCAGCCAAACATCTGCCAGACAATGTACCGGAGGACACCAAGATTGATCGACTGAACCAACTCATCAAACTGCAGACTGAAATCAGCGCACAGCAGAACAAGAAGGATGAGGGCAAAGAGTTTGACGTGCTGATAGAAACATTCAGCAAGCGTAGTCGTGAACAGCTCATGGGACGTACGGAACAGAATAAGGCGGTCATCATAGACCGTGGCAATCATCATATCGGTGAGACCGTACACGTGAGAATCACTGGAAGCACCAGTGCCACGCTGTTTGGCGAAATATTGAACTGATGAAACAAAGAATCTGCTATCTCATAGAGACCTATCTATTGACAGTGGTCATCTTTATCGCTGCCAAGGTGGGATTTATGCTTTATAATGCAGCTGCTCATCCCGTCGGCATAGGAGACATGATGGATGTAATAGGTCATGGTATAACCCTGGATCTCTCCACTTCCATCTACTTCATCCTTCTGCCGCTCCTGCTCATCCTTATTTCCCTGTGGTGGCAGGGATGGAAACTGATCAGGAAAATCATCCTGGGGTACGATGTCATCGTGACTGTGGCCCTGGCTCTGTCTTTGGTGAGCGATACATGTCTCTATGAGTTCTGGGGATTCAAACTTAACAATACGGCACTGAGTTATCTCAGTCAACCGGAAGGCATCACGTCGAGTGTATCTTTCAGCTATCTGCTGGTCAGGGCCATAGCCCTGCTTCTCATAGGCGCTGCCATCTTCTGGCTGCACCGCTGGATATTACCCAAACAACTGCCGGTGCAGCCCATCAAGCAACAAATCATTGGTACCATTATAGCACTAGCACTTCCCTATCCGCTCATCATCGGAATACGTGGCGGTGTGACGGAATCTACCACCAATGTGGGACAGGTGTACTTCTCACAGAATCAATATCTGAATCATGCGGCCGTGAACCCATTCTTCAGTTTTATCTCCTCACTGGAACACGGGGCAGATGAATATGACCTGTACAATTATTACGATGAAAAGACCTGTCAGCAACTGGTGAAGGATATCTACAACACGCAGAGCATAGACAGTGACACGCTGCTCACCACCTCACGCCCGAATGTGGTAATCGTACTGATGGAGAGTTGCGGCGCCATGTTCACCGAACTGAACGGTCATCCGGAGATAACACCTAACCTGAGTAAACTCGCCAGGGAAGGCATCAACTTCACCAACTGCTACGCCAACTCCTGGCGTACTGACCGCGGTACGGTATGCACCCTGAGCGGATATCCTTCTTTCCCGAAATTCTCGGTGATGAAAATTCCGGAGAAGTGCAACACCCTGCCATCCATCGCCAAGACACTGCAGCACGCTGGTTATACCACCAGTTATCTGTATGGTGGCGACATCAACTTCACCAATATGAAGGGCTACCTCATCGGAACCGGATATGACCGACTCACAAGCATGGATAACTATACCAAGAAGGAGCAGACAACCTCCAAATGGGGTGTGCAGGATGACATCACTTGCCAGACACTCTATCAGATGATTATCCGTGGAAAAGGACATTATCTCATCGGCTATTCCACACTGAGCAGTCATGAACCATGGGACGTACCTGTAAAGAAATTCAAGGACCCCGTTATCAACTCATTCTATTATCTGGACCAATGTATCGGACAGACTGTGGAGAAACTGAAAAAAACTCCGCAATGGAAAAATCTGCTGATGATATTCCTGCCCGATCATAGTATCATCTACGGTGGCTATGACGAAAGCAAACTCATGCGTAACCAGATACCGATGATATGGATAGGCGGTGCCGTGAAAAAGCACCGTAATGTGCAGACGCTTTGCAACCAGACGGACTTGCCAGCAACGCTACTGGGACAGATGCGGTTGAACCACAGTGACTTCAAGTACAGTAGGGACGTGTTCAGCAGAAGCTACAGATATCCTACGGCAGTCAACACATTCAATAATGGCATCATGTACATAGACAGTACCGGATATATGACCTACGACTTTGACGCCAATGCTTATATCATCAGAAAAAGCAAGTCAGCCCAGGAGCAACTCCGCAGGGCCAAAGCTATAATGCAGACGGCTGCAACTGACCTAAAAAATAGGTAAATGTCTAAAAAAACATCATTAAAAGTACATGTGATAGTATAAAAATTCGTAACTTTGCAACCAACATGAAGGAATTTATCAAAATATTAAGAAGATTTGTACCGCCCTATAAGAAATATATGGTGCTCACAATCGTATTCAATCTGTTGTCGGCATTCATGAATATATTCTCATTCATGGCAATTGTACCTATCCTCAATATTCTGTTCAAGACAGACGAGACTGTTCAGAAACTGAGCTTTATGCCATGGCATATGGATCATATCAAGGATATAGCCATGAACAACATGAACTATGGCGTACAGCAGCTAATTGCTTATGTGGGGCCTACCACTACGCTGCTCATAGTCGGTCTGTTTCTCATCGTCATGACCTTTATCAAGACAATGTGTTACTTCATATCTTCGGCTGTGACCATTCCGTTGCGTACCGGTATCGTGAGAGACTTGCGCAACCATCTCTACAATAAGATTACAAGTCTGTCGCTCGGCTTCTTCTCTGCGGAGCGTAAAGGTGATATCATTGCCCGTATGACGGGAGATGTGGGCGAGGTAGAGAATTCCGTGATGTCTTCACTGGATATGCTGCTCAAGAATCCTATCCTCATCATCGTATATTTTGGCACCATGCTGGTAATTTCCTGGCAGTTAACCCTCTTTACGTTGGTATTTGTTCCTATACTGGGGTCATTCATGGGATTTGTGGGCAGGAAACTGAAACAGAATTCATTGAAAGCGCAGGGACTCTGGAGCGACACGATGAGTCAGGTGGAAGAGACGCTGGGCGGCTTGCGTATTATTAAGGCTTTCTGTGCGGAAGAGAAGATGAACAAGCGCTTTGCTACCATCAACAATGCTTATCGTGACATGATTATAAAGGTGACTACCCGACAGACACTGGCTCACCCGATGAGCGAATTCCTAGGCACCGTCCTTATCGTGGTGGTACTATGGTTCGGTGGTGTACAGGTGCTTAACAACGGTGGTCTCAGTGGTTCCACCTTTATCTATTATCTAGTTATTCTCTATAGTATTATCAATCCATTGAAAGAGTTTTCCAAAGCTGGTTACGCTATCCCGAAGGGGCTCGCTTCCATGGAACGAATAGACAAAATTCTCCTGGCAGAGAGCACTATCAAGGAGGCAGAACATCCACAGCATATCAGCAGCTTTGAACACCAGATAGAATTCCGCCATGTGTCATTCAAATATGATGAGGCATGGATACTACGTGATATCAACCTTATCATCCCAAAGGGAAAGACCATTGCACTGGTTGGTCAGAGCGGCGGCGGTAAATCCACCCTGGTGGACTTGATACCGCGCTACTATGACGTACAGGAGGGCGAGATTCTGATAGACGGTATCAATGTGAAGGACTTGGGCATACACGATCTGCGACAATTGATAGGAAATGTGAATCAGGAGGCAATTCTCTTCAATGATACGTTTGCCAACAACATCACCTTCGGCGTGGAGAATGCTAGCAAGGAACAGATAGACCGTGCTGCTGAGATAGCCAATGCCAAAGAGTTTATCGAGACTTCAGAGAACGGATACGATACCCGGATAGGTGATAGGGGTAGTAGGCTTTCAGGCGGTCAACGCCAGCGTGTGAGCATTGCCCGTGCCATTCTGAAGAATCCTCCTATCCTTATTCTTGATGAGGCTACGTCCGCTCTTGATACGGAGAGTGAACGACTGGTACAGGATGCACTGGAACACTTGATGAAGACCCGAACTACCGTGGCTATCGCCCACCGACTGAGTACCATCAAAAATGCGGATGAAATCTGCGTCATCCATGAGGGGAAAATCGTGGAACGTGGTACGCACGAACAACTGCTCGAGTTGGATGGTTACTATAAGAAGTTGCAGGAAATGCAGCAAGTATAACAATTTTTCTATTTGTCGTAACATGCTTTACTATATCGTCTATCCCTTCTGGTATTTAGTTTCTCTGTTACCGCTCGGTATGCTTTATGCAGTATCCGATGCACTGTATCCCCTCGTATATCATATAGGCAGATACCGGAGGAAGATAGTGAGGAAGAATCTCACCCTTTCATTCCCCGAACGTGGCCTCAGTGAAATCATCCGGATAGAGAAGGCCTATTATCGCTGGTTCTGTGACTATATCGTGGAGAGCCTGAAGATGCTTTCCATGCCAAAGGATGAGATGATGCGACGTATGCAGTTTGAGGGCTGTGAACAGATTGAAGCTTGTTTTGATGAGGGGCATCCTGTATCAGTCTATTTGGGGCACTACTGCAACTGGGAATGGATTACTTCCTTGCCCTTGCATGTACGTCATGGTATCTGCGCCCAGATATATCATCCGATAGAAAACAAGAAGTTCGATGAACTGTTTCTCAAACTTCGTGGAAGGTTCGGGGCTGTGAGCATCGCCAAAGATGATACGCTACGTGCTGTACTCACCTGGAAACGAGACAAAAAAATGAATGTTATAGGTTATATAGCCGATCAGGTACCCGGTCTTGCCAATGTGCACTTGTGGGTGGACTTCCTGCATCATGACACGCCCGTATTCTCGGGGGCGGAGAAGATAACAGTGAAGACCCATGCAGATGTATTCTATGCAGATATCGTACGTACTCGCAGAGGCTATTACCGCTGTACTTTCCGTCCGATGAAACCGGAAGGTGAATATCAGGAGTTCTTCTATACTAAGGAATATTTCCGACTGCTGGAACAGTCTATCCAGAAGGTACCGCAGTACTGGTTATGGAGCCACAACCGTTGGAAAAGGACACGGGAGCAGTTTAACCGTGATTATAACCCGGAAGAACAGGCGAAGATGCTGGCTCATCTTTAGTTTTCCCATTCACGCATTACTCATTATTATTTAAAAAGAAAAAACTCGTTATGATTATCGTAAAAGGCTACGGTCAAATGTGTAATAATATCCTGCAATATGCCCACATGTACGCATTGGGCAGGGAACATGGTATTCCCGTTATCTCCACGCGCTTCGCCTATAAATACCGTTATTTCCCGTTATGTCATAAACAATATCATAATTTCTTCGTATATCTCTTCTCCAAATTGCTCATCAGCACAAAGATAATCAAGTGCTTTACTGACGAGAATCATCCCGAGGACTTTGAACAGCAGTTCTGTCATACCCGTCTCATTGCTTCGTATATGTGGATAGAATCCAGGTGGCCCGAACTGTTTCTGAAATATCGGGAGGAAATCAAGGCGCTCTTCGAAATCAGTGAGAAGACCAAACAGCAGGTAAAGCGAAAAATGAACAGACCAGAAAACGGCATCGCCCTGGGGCTGCATATCCGCCGTGGTGACTATGCCACACATTTAGGTGGTAAATTCTTCTTTTCAGATGCACAATACATCCAAATTATCAGAGACTTTGCGGCATTACATATCCACCAGACGGTAAAGCCCATAACCGTATATATCTGTACCAATGACCCTAAACTGGATCTGGATAGATATAAGAAGGAAAGCGGCGTGGATATACGGATGCTCAGGGGCAACCGTATAGAAGACCTCACCAATCTGTCCTTATGCGACTATATCATCGGTGCGCAAAGTTCATTCTCCCTCTGGGCTGCATTCTATCACGACCTGCCCATCTACTGGATTAATCCTGCCGACGGTACACTGACTGAAGATATGTTTAAGCGCTTCGCTGATTATTTCTGTTTGGTATAACAGCGTATTATTTCTGTGCTGAATACACCAGTTTATTACCTTTCATTCGTTGCATATACTGCTGGATGATAGCCTTCAGTTCACGCTCCATCTGTGCTTGCTCCTTCACCTTCCCCTTGAGATTATTCTTCAACAGTAAATCGGTGCGGAACTGATACACGGCCTTTGTCTGCTGGCCATCAAACTGCAACAGATAATTGCCCTTGATATATTGGTAGATACCATTGTTATAGTTGACTGCCCATGTATCCTTGGCGGGAGTATGGAACAGATCGACGCCGAACCCCACATAAGGATTACGGTATCCTAGATACCCCAGTACCGTAGGCATGATATCTATCTGCTGGGCAATGGCATCACGCATGCCCGGTTTCAGTTCACCGCTTGGGTCATAGAAGATGATGGGTGAACAGAATCCGCCCAGGTCTGACTGATAGTAAGGATGGTCGCTCAGATTGGTATGGTCGGAAGTAATCACAAACAGCGTATTCTTAAACCACGGCTGCTTTCTGGCCTTCTCAAAGAAAAGTTTGATGGCATGGTCCGTATAACGAATACATTTATGAATCGCGATACCCTCTTCTGGGTACACCTTCTTATATTGTTCAGGCACCACATAAGGATGGTGTGAAGAAGCCGTGAATACAGCCGTCATAAATGGTTGTTTGAACTCACTCATCTTGGCGGCATAATACTGCAAGAAAGGTTCGTCCCAGATAGCCCAGGTGCCATCAAAGTCCTTATCACCGCCGAACCGCTTGTCCTCATTATATTCAGTACGTCCGAAATAAGCAGAGAAGCCTGTAGCACGGGCAAATGCCTGAAATCCCATCGAACCGTCTTCCGCACCATGGAAGAAGGCCGAGTAATAACCTTTTTTCTTCAGCTCGCCTGCCATACCACTTACATTATTCATGGATGACGGTGTTAGGAAGAAGGGTTCTATAAACATCGGTATGCTAGATAGGATGCTCGGCATACCGTCTATGCTCTTCCTACCGTTGCAATAAGAATAGAGATAAGTGACACTGTGCTGCATCAGAGAATCGACGAAAGGTGTATAACCCTTATACTTGCCATTCTCTAGCCAATGGTTGTAGCCACCGATATATTCACGGCCGAAACTCTCCACGATGAATACCACCACGTTCTTCTTTCTCACCTTCAGCGTGTCAGCCGGGAAATGAACCGGTGAATAAATGGCCTCCAGTTGCTTCTGACTCTGATAATAATCAGGCACCTCGAAGATAGGCTTATCTATTGTGCGGATGATGCTGAATGGTGTATTGAGCACCATCGCAGCTTCCTGAGGGCTGTCAACATACTGATTGGCATTGCTGATGGTAATAGGGCGTACCGCAGTAGTGGCACCACCACGCATGCCACAGATGGCGATAGGTATGAAAAGTGCCAGACAGGCAGTCTGGAGCAGATAATATTTGATGGTGCGCACCTGAGCAGGCACTTCACCACGGGGACTGAAATAGAATCGCCACAGACCTGCTATCAGCAGGATGCCCAACAACAGCAGATACCAATGATTGATAATCTCAATGCCAAAGATACTGCCCAGGTTGTGCTCATTACTGAACTCGGAGAACACCGTGACAGTGGTGCGCCGACCCGTATATTTGAAATACACGGCATCTGTGAGATTGGCCACCACGCAGATACCATTGCAGATGATAAACACCCACTTGGCTATCTTTTGCCCGATGGGATACTCCTTGTAATGCAGCGGTATGAGCATCAGAAAAATGTACAGGACATTGGTATAAAGAATGGCCGAGGTATCAAACATCCACCCGCCATGCAAGATATCGCCCAAAGAACTCCAGGAAAGATGAGCCGATAATACCGACCAGTTTTCCAACAAATATGCCACGCGGCATATCCCATAAACTACATAAACTAGCACCAGATTCAGTATCATACAGAGCGGTGCCGTCCCTATTGTCCTATTCAGTTTTTTCATTATCTTCACCATTACAAATAAATCGCTCAGCAGGCAAAGGTACTATAAATATGCCAAACGAAATAAAAAATTCATTGAAAACAATATCTATTCACAATTATTTTCGTACCTTTGCAAAAGGTTTATATAAGTTTTAAGCACATGGTAGTGATGTATCTTACATTCGGTAATAGGTTTGATATTCATATTCAAGCTTATTTTTCCATGCTCAGTTTCTACCGGCAATTGAGTGATGGTGACCATATCGTCATGGTTACTACACACCCGGAGTTTTATAAGCGCCTGACATTTGCTGATGTACTTTCCATCGATGATGCAGCGATAGAAGAATGGGAAGGTAAACATCATTTCTTGTGGCGCACAAAGATTAAAGCTATCGAGATGGTTGCTCGGGAGTATGCCGGCTGTGACTTGCTCTACGTGGACTGTGATACATTCCTCTATGGAGATCTGAGCAAACTGAGAGATGGTATGCTGAATGGAAAGGGATATATGGATGCAGATGACGGTCATCCAAAATATCGTAAATTTAAACCCATGCACATGTGGGAAAAAATAGGCGGACATACGTATGCGGGCATTACCTTAGGTATGCAGCACCACATGTGGGTTGCCGGTGTGCTGGGTATCCCCTGTGCCAACAAACAAACTGTCATACAGACGGCACTTGGTCTTTGTGACGGTATGCTTGATGATGAACCTGAAGATATCGTAGTGGAGCAGTATGCATTGAGTGTGGCCATGTACGAGAAGGTCAGTCTCAACAGTACACAGGACTTCATCGGACATTACTGGGCCAACAAAGATGCATGGCTCAAGATGATCAATGCCTTCATGATCAAGTCATACATGACGAATGCCACTCTGGAGGAAGACATCAAGGAATTCCAGATGCTACCACTCTCTGAAGTACCCACCTATCTGCGGAAACGCAATACGGCCAGGCGCTTGAAAATACTGATAGACAAATTGTTCAAGCCCCGCGACTACACTTTCATTGAGAAAGACAAAATCATCAAATGATTCATTTACAGCATGAAAGAAACAAAGATTTCTGTTGTTATCAATACTTATAATGCACAAATTTATCTGGAAAAAGTACTAGATTCTGTCAGCCAATTCGATGAAATCGTGGTCTGCGATATGGAAAGTACGGATTCCACTGTCAGCATAGCTGAGAAATACCATTGTAAGATTGTCACCTTCCCCAAGGCTGAACACAAAAGTGCTGAGCCAGCAAGAACCTTTGCTATCCAGTCGGCTACCAGTCCTTGGATATTGGTGGTGGATGCTGACGAAATTGTACCGGAAAAACTTCGTAAAGCTCTCTACCAACATATCTCTCAGGAGCATGCTGCTGAAGGTTTGTATATCCCCCGCACCAATCTCTTTATGGGTAAATACATGCATTGCGCATTTCCTGATTATCAGTTGCGCTTCTTCATCCGCGAAGACACGACATGGCCTCCCTACGTTCATACATTTCCCATGATTAACGGACGCACAGAGAAACTGCCCAAAGATAAATCTCTGGCTTTTATACATCTGGCAAATGACAACATACGCACCATCATTGAAAAGGATAACAGATACAGCGATAATGATGTGGAAAAAAAAGCGAAGAAGAACTATGGTATAGGAGCATTGATATGGCGTCCCATCTGGCGATTCTTTAAATGCTATCTGCTGGAAGGCGGATTCAAGGATGGAACAAGGGGACTGATATATGCGCTTCAGAAAGGTCAATACCAGTTTTTCCTGGTTTCCAAAATCATAGAAAAAAGATTATCGCATGAATAAAATCATTTCCATTATCATCGCGTCATATAACGTGGAAGACTACCTGGAAAGAAACCTTAGTTCTATTGTCAAAGCTTGTCATAGAGATGAGGTGGAAGCTGTCGTTATCAATGACGGAAGTACTGACGGTACATTAGCCATTGCACAGAAGTTCCAGACGGAATATCCTGAAGTTGTAAAGGTCATCAATAAACCGAATGGTCACTATGGTTCATGCATCAATGCCGCCCTGAAGATTGCTACTGGCAAATATTTCAGAATAGTGGATGCGGATGACTGGGTAGGAACAGAGGCACTTGACAGTCTGATAGAGCGTCTGCAGACTTCCGATGTGGACCTGGCCATTACGATGAGAACTGAAGAGACTCAACAAGAGAATGGATCATTCAGTTCCAGACCAGTACCTATTACCTGTATGCCCTGCAATCAAGTTCTGGATATTTCGGAAATCAGATTTCCTGCATCCGGAGAGATAGAGATTAACATGCATACTATGGCCTATAAGACCAGCATACTAAGGAAGGCTCATCTTCAACTGCCTGAGGGTATCTGCTATACCGACCTGCTTTACTGTATGATACCGCTTTATCTTACCAGGACTCTCGAGGTGTTTGATATCTATCTATACCATTATTATATAGGCAGAATCGGCAACTCCACGAATATGGATGCCATCAGAAAGAATTTCAACCACTTTATAATGGTGGCACGTGCCATGTGCAGTCATCTGCAGGCACACCAGTCTGCTGATGAGTATGTGCTTCAGGCTCAACTGCACTTCATGAATGATATAATAGGATTCATCCTGCTCAGTATGAAACAGAGATGGCACGTAAACAGAAAGGTGGGTGAGGAACTGATAGAATTGATTCCCTGCTGGAAGAAGTATCACATGGACAACAGACTCTTCCATAAATATTACTTCAGACTATGGTGGAAATATCCTTCCAGACGGATGCTCAACTTCTGTTTGGCACTCTTCCATATCACGCATCCGTCTCTGTAAATTCCTGATTGCATGAAATACCTCAGCATCATCATTCCTTCCTACAATATGGAGAATTATCTCTCTAGAGCTATTTGTTCCATTACCGTCTGCAGGCATCTGAACGACATGGAAGTTATCGTAGTTAACGACGGAAGCAAGGATGGTACTTCACGGATAGCCCACCATTATGCTGACCAATATGCAGGCAACGTAATCGTAATAGACAAGCAGAATGGTAACTACGGTTCCTGTATCAACGCGGGACTGAAGGTGGCTACAGCCAAATATGTAAAGGTTCTGGATGCCGATGATTATCTACATTCGGACAATTTGGACAGTATCGTGGATATGTTAGACGGAACGGATGCCGACATGCTGATAACACCATTTTGTAAGGTGGATACAGAAGGTCGTACCCAACCGTCGCGGCATATTAACCTTATGCCCCTCAACGTGTATCAGGTAGAATCACTTGGAAATAGTAAAGCCATTCTGGGTATCTGGATGCATGAGATTATCTATAGACGACAGTTACTCATCGACATGGGATACCGTCAGACTCCTGGTATCGGTTATACAGATATGGAATGGGGATTCATTCCCTTGCTTTGCGTGAAAACCGTGGAATATATTCCCTCATTGCTGTATTATTATCAGATAGGCAGAGAGGGACAGTCAGTAGACCCTGCCGTTCACCGTAGAAGATATAATGAGGAAATAATCGTCACACGCAGCATGCTGCAGGCACTCAGTCAGGCAGAAACAAAACATACGTCTGCAGCTGTACGCCAATTACTGGTCGAAAAAATGATGGGCCGACTGAAGACCATCTATCGTCAGGTACTGATAGTATATCAGGATGATGAAAATAAAGAGCTGAGAGAACTGACAGACTGGATGAAACACACCTTACCCGATGTCTTCGCCCGTCTCATGACACTGATGTTGAGCACTCCGTTGTTTCCCTGTCCATTCATCGGGTGGTGGTATATCGGGAGACATCGTCGTTCACTCTCCTATATTGCTAGTGTATACAGGAAGTACAAGCATCTTCATTAGGGTAAAGTAATAACCCTTTTTAATATTTTTTATCTAAAAATCAATAGCAAAGTCATAATTATTATATACCTTTGCGCGGTCAATTAAAAAAAGTATGAAATCGAAAATATCGGGTACAAAAAGACTCAGCATGCTGGGCGTACTCATTGCTATAGGTATTGTATTTGGAGATATCGGCACATCGCCATTGTATGTGATGAAAACCATCATCCATGCCAATCCCGACTTTGATACTAACTATATGTTAGGTGCCGTATCATGTATATACTGGACACTTACTCTGCAGACCACCCTGAAATATGTATTTGTGGCACTGCGGGCCGACAATAGAGGAGAGGGGGGAATTCTGGCGCTGTTCACACTTATCCGCAAACGAGGTAAAAAATGGTTTGCCATCCTGGCCATTATTGGTGCCAGTACAATGATAGCCGATGGAGTGATTACTCCTGCCATTACAGTCACATCAGCCATAGAGGGGCTGCAGGACATATCACCCGATATTCCTATCGTTCCCATAGTATTGGGCATCATCTCTATGATATTCTTTATCCAGCGCTTCGGTACCAGTTCCATTGGCCATTACTTCGGCCCTTTTATGCTGGTATGGTTTCTGATGCTGGGTGTATTGGGAGTGTCTCATATCACTACCTTCCCCATGATTATCAAGGCAATCAATCCGTATTATGCCATTCATCTGCTCATTAGCAGTCCCTGCTGGTTTCTCATACTGGGAGCTGTATTTCTGTGTACTACAGGAGCAGAGGCGCTGTATTCTGATTTAGGCCACTGTGGACGCAAAAACATTACCGTGAGTTGGATTTTCGTGAAAATCATGTTGGTACTCAATTATATGGGGCAGGGTGCCTTTGTGATTAGTCATCATGACATGTTTACCGGCGATATCAATCCTTTCTATGCCATCATGCCCCGCTGGATGCTTGTATCCGGCGTTCTTATGGCCACAGGAGCAGCTATCATTGCCAGCCAGGCACTTATCAGTGGATGTTTTACCATCTTCAGTGAGGCTGTTCATCTGGACTTCTGGCCGCTTCTTAAGTTTAAGTATCCGTCCAGTGACAAGGGGCAGATATTCATTCCTGCCATCAATAATTTCTTGTTTGTACTATGCTTTCTAACGGTCATCATCTTCCAGACATCTGCGCACATGGAAGCTGCTTACGGACTTGCCATCACGATCACGATGCTTACTACCACGATGATGCTAACCAGTTATCTCTCACAGCGTTACATTCCCAAATGGATTGTTGCCCTGTTCTTTACGGTCTATGTGGTGATAGAGGGTCTATTCCTTCTGGCCAACATGACGAAGTTTGCACATGGAGGTTGGTTTACCATCATGCTTTCCACCATCTTCGGTGCCATTATGTACATCTGGTATAGAGCACGTATTATCCGTAGAAAATATCTGAAGTTCAGCAAACTAGATCAGTATTATCAGATACTGTCCGATATCAAGGCAGATACCTCGATACCTAAATATGCCACCAATCTGGTGTATATCCGGCAGTCTGATCGTGAAGATATGGTAGAAGATAAATTGATTTATTCCATCATCAATAAGCAGCCTAAGCGGGCCGACCACTATTGGCTTATGCACTTCCAGTATATGGACAGTCCTGATACGCTGGATTATACCTGTCATGAACTGATACCAGATACACTCTTCGCCATCAATGTTCGAGTGGGTTTCCGTATCAATCCGTTGATGAGCTTGTACCTGCGCCAGATAGTGGAAGACCTTATCGAACAGAACCATTTTGATATCCGTAGTGGATACACTTCATTGCGCAAACATAATATTGCAGGTGACTTCCGTTTCATTGTCATCCACCGTATCTATTATCCATCTACGGTAGTCGACAAGTTTGATAATCTCCTGCTCAATCTGTTTACGTTTATCAAGCATCTGGGTGTAGGCGATGAACAGGCATTGGGTCTTGACACCAGTAATGTAACGATAGAAAATGTTCCGTTGATTGTGAATCACAAAGTGCGTCAGCGCATTGTCAGACGGTCTTAATCAAACTAGGACGATTATTTGGGCATGCCCAGTTCCTTGACTGTTCGCTCGAAGTGTTCTCTGTTGCCTAATGCTCCATTTTTGATTCGGGCTCTGTAATTATAGATAGTATTCACAGAATAGTGCAGGAATTCGGCAATCTTCCCACTGTCCTCGATACCTAGACGTATGAGGGCGAAGATCCGTATTTCTGTAGTCAGACGGTTCTCCTGTTTGGAGTGTATCTGTACTTCAGGAGTAAGCAGTGAGTTGAAGTCATCAATGAAATTAGGAAACAGATGGAGAAATACCTTGTCAAAGTTTTCATAGAGTTCGTCCAGTTCCTTGTCTTTCAGTTCTTGTGACTTAGAGAGGCGGAACAGTTCATCCATTTCTTTATTCTTCATCTTCTTGTTCACCATCTTGCGGTAATCATCCAGTTTGTCCACATACTGTGAACAGAGGCTCAGAAATCTGCCGATGTATTCTTCTTTCACATGGTTGGATTCATTCAGACGCTTGTTCAACGTAGATAACTGACCGTTTACGGATGACAACTGCTCGTTCAGTGACGACAGTTCATTATTGCGGTCAAATAATTGTCCGTTTACGGACGAGAGTTCTTTGTTCTTGTTTTTCAGCTGGTCTCTCACATCCGACAGTCGTTTACGCTGCTTGTTCACATAATAGAGTAGGAGTATTAACATTACAGCTAGAATACTGATGGCCATGACCATCATACGTAACTTATGATTTACTACCTCATTCTCGTGTTCATAGTTCTTGGCGATGGATGAGAGGAATGGGGTAATCGTCCAACTGCGCTGTCTAGAACCAAACTTCTTGGTGCATTCACTCGTAAAACTGATATAGCGGTACGAGCGATCCACATCGCCCCGCAACATCAACTGATTGGCTATTTCCCACATCGACCCTTGATCCATCACAGCATTACGCACATCAGCCAATGCTGATTCGGATAGCCACTGCATCATCTGTAGGGTATCTCTGCGAGCTTTGAACTCCAGATAGCGAAACAGTGCTACCATGGCATATCTGTGAGAACCGCGCTTTACTTTGCTCAACCATAGATTATTGATGGCCATAGACTGTTTCAGATTACCGTCATTCAGATAGTCCATTTCCCTGCTCAGTAAGACATCGTCACTGGTAGGCGGCAGCGTATTTCGCATTAAGTCGCGGTAATACACGTATTTTGTCTTGTAATATTGGCGCATATCATCCAGGTGTGTGTAGTATGCCAGTTCATGGAACACATGCTGACAGGCATTATAATAAGTACCCAGTGCCTGGCGGTCAGCACCAGCAGTATCAATATCGCGTAATATAATCTGAGCCTCGTCGTACATTCCTGTATTGGAACAGCGCAACGCGAAGAGTGAACGGCATAATATCGATGCCGACTTGTCACCCATTTTATTTGCCAGTCGTATGCATTCCTTCAGATAATAGATAGAAGAATCATTGATAAAGGGTTTATATGCTTCATAGAGCCGGTATGACGCAAAATAACGTTGACGGATATCTTCTGCCCTATGATAATCGGATTTCAGCAGACTGAGTCTTTGCTCATACTTAGCCACATATTCAGGATAACGAGTAATCTCTCCGTCTAACACATGAAAGATGGAGTTGGAATTAATATCGCGCGACTGTATCCCGGTGGATATCACAAGCAGATACAGCATAAGAAAGTATTTCCTCATTAGTTAGCTTATTGATACATGAAATGCAAAGATAGTAATAAAAATCGATTTGGCAAACTGAATGAGAATTTATTTTCATTCACAAGCACGAGAATTTTATCCAAATTGGAGACAATACATCATAATAATTAGATAATTCGTATTGTCGTGATACCGTCTTTTCTATTTCAGAAATAAGCAAACTAATGAGAAAACACCTATTTAAAGTTTATTTTATTCTAGATGTAATGTTACATTTTTCACATCCCTACTATTGCCGCCTATCATGATTTTGAAATCACCAGGTTCCCATACATGGTCCAACCGAGCATTATAGAATTTGAGCATGTCATCTGTAATTTCAAAGCTCACGGTCGTACTCTCACCTCGGTTGAGATGTATACGCTGAAATCCTTTCAGTTCCTTAATCGGCCGGCTGATGCTGGCCACAAGATCCTGAATATAGAGTTGTACGATTTCATCTGCATCATAGTCTCCCGTATTGGTTACAGTAACCGATGCGGTACGCCCCTGAAGCATAATATCTCCATACTGGAAAGAAGTGTACGACAGACCGTATCCGAATGGATAAAGCGGGTCATTGCGTATCTCCAGATAGTTGCTCTGATACTTTCGATATTCCTTGGCTCCCTCTGGTACGGGTCTTCCCGTGTTCAGGTGGTTGTAGTATATCGGCACCTGTCCGATATTCTGAGGGAAGGTCATGGTGAGTTTGCCACTGGGCGATTTTACGCCGAAGAGCACATCACAGATGGCATCTCCGGCCTCACTGCCAGCAAACCATACATTCATGATAGCATCTAGATGTTCCTGTTCCCAGGTAAGCACCGTAGGGCGACCAGAAAAATTCAGCAGTACAACAGGTTTCCCCGTTTTACATAACTCCATCAGCAGTTCGCGCTGTACATCAGGCATTTCCAAAGTAGCTCTGCTGCTGCTTTCTCCCGACATATCAGCACATTCACCCATAGCACAGACGATGACATCCGCCTCACCCGCTATGCGCAGTGCCTCCGCCTTCATCTGTTCATCGTCCCCTCGGGGAATAGACTTGCCGAATTCAGCTGCTTTCTGTAGTGCCGGGTCCCTCGTCAGGTTACAGCCCTGTGCATAGAGTACCTGAGCCTTACCCATCACTGCCCGTTCCATGCTCTCCTTGATAGTAGCATATCTTTCAGGTGTGTAAGCCACGCACCAAGTACCCGCTATATTGGCCCTGTCATTGGCAAGCGGACCGATAAGCGCTATCTTCCCCTGTTTCTTCAGGGGCAGCAACTGACGGTTGTTCTTGAGTAGTACGAAAGTCTGTTCAGCCAGTTCCCTAGCGGCCAGTCTGTTCTCTGGTGTGAAAATATCTTTTGCTCTACGCTTTGCGTCGCAGTATTTATAGGGATCGGCAAAGAGTCCCAGTTTGTATTTGGCTTCCAGTATCCGTCGGCAGGCTCTGTCTATTGTCTGCATGTCTACCGTACCGTCCTGCGCCGATTGTGCCAATGTATTCAGAAATCCCTGGGAGCACATGTCCATATCAGTACCGGCATTCAGTGCTAGCGCAGCATTATGCTTCAGGTTACCGAAACCATGGTTGGTCATTTCACCTATCGATCCATAATCCGTAACCACGAATCCATTGAAATGCCACTGATTGCGCAGCACCTCCGTGAGCAGCCAGTGGTTGGCAGTGGCATGCTCACCGTCTACCAGGTTGAAGGAAGACATGAAGGAACCTGCACCAGCCTGTGCAGCTGCCAGATAAGGCGGGAAATACTGATTATACATTCTAAGGTGACTCATATCCACGGTATTGTAATCACGTCCCGCTTCTACGGCGCCATAGAGCGCATAGTGTTTCACGCAGGCCATCACCTCGTCCTTATGCGACAGGTCTCCTTGATATCCCCTGATATATGCCCGAGCCATCTCGCTGCCTAGATATGGATCTTCGCCGTTACCTTCAGCTACACGCCCCCAGCGTGCGTCCACGGAAATGTCAACCATCGGACTGTATACCCAGTTTATACCATCAGCAGAAGCCTCCTTGGCAGCAATGCGTGCAGACTGTTCTACGGCAGCTGTATTCCAGCTACACGACATGGCCAACGGAATAGGAAATATTGTCTCATATCCATGGATTACATCCATGCCGATGAGCAGTGGAATTCCCATTCTGGAGCGTTTGACGGCGATTTCCTGCAGAGCCCTGATTTTATCAGTTCCTTTCAGGTTGAATACGCCACCCATGTTACCTCCAGCAATGAGACCCTCCACTTGTGTATTCTGATTACCCCCGGTTGTAATATCACCTGCTACCTGCAGATTCAGTTGCCCTATCTTTTCGTCCAGGGTCATCTTTGCCATGAGGCGGTCAATAAAGTCGTCCATAGATTTTCCCTGGGCACTGAGCTGCATGGCTGAGATTCCCATCAAGACAAGAAGGATTAATTTTTTTTGCATATAGTCCACTTGTTAACTGTTACTTTTTCTGGAACACTCTTACATAGTCCACGTCCATGGTTACAGGTAGCGCCGTAGCGTCTACTCCGTTCATACCACCCCATGAACCACCCCATGCAAGATTGAGTATCACATAGAAGTTGGTATAGAATGGCCATGTACTCTTGTCGTTTTTACCATCGTTGGGGAAATATAGTTGTTTCTTGCCGTCCACGTAAGTCTGTATATAAGTAGCTGTCCACTCCAGTGCATACACATGATACTCTCCCTCTGCCTTGCTGATGGTCATCTTAGCGCTTTTCTGTGTATTGATGGTATGATTGTAAGCAGTGCAATGGATGGTGGAAGATACCTCATTGGGCACAGCGCCCACTTCTTCCATGATATCCATCTCACCGTCAGCAGGCCATGAAGTGAAGTTCACGGGCATCATCCAAAAGGCTGGCCATGTACCTTTGCCTGATGGTAGTTTTATGCGTGCTTCAAAATATCCGTATTTCCATCCTGTACTGCGCTTGGCATAAATACGTCCGGAATATACCTTCCCGTCCTTCTGCTTGCAGTTTATTTTCAGTGAACCGTCGGATACCTCTGTCACTCCATCACCGTTGATATAGTTCTGGAGTTCATTGTTTACCCATCCGGCACTCTGTACCTCATGAGTCCAGTCAGAACTGAGCGTGGTCCCTTTAAATTCATCATTCCATACTAGTTCATACCCTTCAGGAACGGTGATAGACGAGTCTACAGCCGGTTTCTCCATTCCTGCCTGTGTCACCTGTACTGTAGCGCGTGTAGCTCCTGCGAGCACAGTCACCTTAGCAGTACGTGTATCATATGTAGTATTTGCAGCAGCACTGACAGTGACGGTAGCCTGCTTGTCGGTGGAACTCTCGGGAGAGACCGTAATCCACGAAACATCGGCATATGCCTTCCATTCACGTGAAGTTGTCACATCAAACTTTTTATCCCCCTTGTCGGCGGTAAACTGCAGTTCACTGACAGAGCACTGCACAAGGTCTGTTCCTTGCGAGGTACCATCGTTATCGTTACTTCCGCCGCAGCCTGTCAGTGAAAAGACGCAAGCCATCAGTGTAGTGAATATCATCATTTGTTTCATTCAGTTCATAATTATTGTGAATATACTAAAGAGGGAGTGCATATGATTCACATCACATGCCACTCCCCACTACATATTTACTTAACTTTCTCTAAATATATTTTACTGATAGATATTTTAGAGTTCACAGGATTTCCTCCGAAATCAAAGAAGAGACTTAATGCATGCGCATCGTTGAGTGGTAGAGATACACCAGTCTGCTTGAATATATAGTCTTCTCCGGCAGATAAATCCACCTGCTTTGCAAAGAAGAAGTTTGTATCATGCTTCACGGTTTCACTCTCATCAGTCTGTACCAGTTTCACGGTCACGCCCTTCATATCCTGATCAGCATGAAGTACACAATAGAAATTATACTTGTCTGCCATGGCTGCTGCGATGCTCGTACGGAGTGCAAACTGAGCCTGCCACTGAGCAACAGTAGCGAGAGGCAGTGTTAGTGTATAGGTATCGCCGCTGTGAACGTATCCAGGAGTCTCTGGGTAAGGAGTCCAGTTAGCATCAGCGTAGAAGAAAAAGGTCTCTGGCTCGCCTGCATCCACAACCTTCCATAGGTTGTTGGCAGAACTATAATCCCAATTCATGACATTGTCCACCACTTCGGGAGCCTTCGTTCCATCATCGCAGGAATGCTCTTTGAGCACGGTATTCTGAATGCTTACATTAGTACCGGCAGTGTTGCCGCCGAAGTCGAGTATCAGGTCCACCTTATCCATATCGATACCTGCCATGTTCGACTTGAAGAACAGGTAAGGTTCACCAGCTTTCAGGTCCACTCTGTCAGCAAAGTAGTAAGTATTGTCATCACCATGTTTTACTAGTTTCACGGTAGCACCGGCCAAATCTTTGTCGGAAGTGATGGTAGTAGAGAAGTCATATGGTGTTGCTGCATTGGTAGTGAGGTCTGAGTAGAGCTTCACCTGAGCCTGCCATTGCTGGTCTGTAGCATCAGGCAGTCCAACCTTGATGTTCTGCAGGTCGGATGGATCTAGTGTCATCGGATTGTCAGTGGGAACCCAGTTACCTGTATGAGCATAGTATGTCGCTGTGGTCAATTTTGTGTTCTTCCACATATTACAGTTATTGGCATAAGCAAAGCCTTCGAAGGCACCTGATGATTTCTCACTGGTCAGAATATAATGCCAAGCGATGGTGCCGTCATCAAAAATAAGTGACATCTTCTTGCTGGTAAGGGTAGCACTTTCCAATTTGAATTTTGGAGTCTTGTACTGATTGTCGTTGGCGATATAAGGGAATAGTGTCTGCGCAGGGAACGTGAGATAGATGTCATTACCCTCTGTCGTGAATTCGTAGGTAGATTCCTGTTTTTGTACAGGTATCATCACGTCTGCCGTAGCACCCGTAGGAACAGGTAATACAGTACATGCCTTGTTTACATACACAGTGCCGCCCTCACCTGGGTCATACGTGTACTTGCCATCGCTGGTAAATGTGAGCACGTCATCGTATACGCCCCATGCTGCCTTTTCATTAGGCTGAGCCGACCACCAGCCTGTACCGTCTGTACCTGGTTCACCGCAACCCAAGTGTGCTGCTTCCGTATTGGCGATGTACCACTGTTTACTGGAACCGCCTGTCAATCTGTTCACAAAACTCTTTAAATCTATTTTCGTATTGTCGAAATGATAGGTCTTGGTTACCGATGCAGCACTTACACCATTGCGGTTGCCCAGTTTCAGTTCAACATTATAGTCACCAGCGCCGGCATTGATTTTTTGGAATGGATTACGTGTGGAATAAGTCTTTCCGTCCACAATCCAAACGGGATACATGGCAGGATTGTTCAGAGTCATCGTCACCTGATTGATTTCCTGGTCCGTCGTTACTGTCACATCTGCATCAGTAGCATTGGGAATTCCGTTGGGATCTAATCCGGCATAATCCTCTGGAGAGCATGAAGCCATCACCACAGCGGCAAACAGCAGACTGCCCATATATTTCAATATATTCTTCATAATTGTATATGCTTAGATTAATAATTATTGTTAGTTAATGTACCCTGTGCTGCATCAATCTCAGCTTGAGGAATAGGCAAATACTTCTTGCTTTCAGTCCATGAGTTGGTACGGTATCCGTATGTATCTGGAGTGAGCACCGTAGCAGCCTTACCTGTACGTACCAGATCCCAGTAGCGTTTGCCTTCGCCTACGAACTCCAGACGGCGTTCCTGCAGGATATTGTCTTCCGTAGCAGTGAGGTTGTCTGTGAGTTTGGCACGATGATGTACCATATTCAGGTAGTCGGCAGCCTTAGCAGCATCACCGCCTGTTTTCAATAGCAGTTCGGCAGCATTGAGCAGTGTCTCGCTGAATCGGTAGATACGCAGGTTGTTGTTCCAGTTCAGGTCACCGTCGGCTATCTGATCCTTGTTGTCGCCAGTGTGAGCCACGTACTTCTCCAGGAAGTAACCGGTATCTTCATAGCGAGGATTGTATTTTCCGGCAGCTGCAGCGTTCCAGCAAGTTGCATCCTTGCGGGTATCCTTTGCATCAAACATCTGTACCGTTTCCAGACGTACAGGAGCAAATCCCCATCCGTTGTCGTGTTTGTCAGTACCATCGGCCCATCCACTCGGGCTGATCAGTCGTGGTAACACCGTACCACCGGTAGCCAGTGGACTGCCCCAACTGCGGTAAGCACCATCGTCCTTATAGTTGATTTCGAAGATAGACTCATTGCACCATTCGCCGCTCTCCTTGAAAATGTCAGCATAGTTATCCATCAGCGAATAGTCACCGCTGTTGATGATTTCCTGCATGTATTCCAGTGCCTTGGGATAGCGTGTTGTATCCTTCTGGTACATCACGATTTCAGCATAGAGCATGTATGCCATAGCCTTCGTCACGCGACCGTAATTATCGGAAGTCTGCTTCATAGGCAGCGCATCCAGTGCGATAGCCGTCTCCAGGTCCTTGATGATGTTGGCATACACTTCGTCAGCCTTGAGCTGCGGAGCAGTGTAAGGAGGTTGCAGTACACTCTCAAAGTAAGGTATGTTACCCCAGAACTTCCAAAGCCAGTTATAATAGAACACGCGCAGGACTCTAGCCTGAGCCTCATAGCTTTTAGCATTTGCAGTAGTCAGGTTACTGCCCGCCCATCCTATGTAGGTCAGCACGTCACAACTTCTCTTCACGCCAGAGAAGGCCGTAGTCCAGAGACCGCTCATACAGATAGTAGGCGTAGCCTCATAGTTCATCATCAGGTGCCAGTATTGGTTGTCCGTCTTATCGGCGCCGCCCACCCAGATATCATCAGCCATGATGTCGCTCATAATGTTCACGGGGTTATATTGTCCCTGTCCCCAGTCTGGCCATTTCAAGGGGTCGTAAGCAGCTATTACAGCCTCCTGGATATGTGGGTCAGTGGTGAAATAGTCGGTCACAAGATCTTGTGTAGGAGATTCCACTTCCAGGAAAGAGTCCTTGCAGCTGGTAGTGAGCATCATGGAAGATGCCATCAGTACTACCGGTATATAATTGATTGTCTTCATAATTAATCCTTTTATAATAAATAGGTTAGAAAGCGAGTTGTACGCCGACGGTCCATGTGCGGGCCTGTGGGTAAACACCATAGTCAATACCAAGAGAAGTGCCGCCTGAAGATATCTCAGGATCATAGCCATAATACTTGGTAAAAGTGAGCAGATTCTCAGCAGACACATATACGCGGAAAGATGACAGCATAGCCTTCTCTACGATAGTCTTTGGCAGGGTGTAACCCAACTGTATGTTTTTGAGTCTCATATAACTTCCGTCGTGTACGTAGAGGTCGGAAGATAACCAGTTGTTACTGTCGCCGAGTACGAAGCGTGGTATAGAGTTGCTGGTGCCTTCACCAGTCCATCTGTTGAGCATCCATTTAGGAAGGTTGCTCTTAGAGATATCCGTTCTGCGTGTGGCATCATAGATATCGTTGCCGATAGTACCCTGCCACATCATGCTGAAGTCGATTCCTTTCCAACTTGCATTGAAGTTCAGACCGAAGCTCCAGTCTGGCATACCCTTACCGATGTCGGTACGGTCATCATCATTGATTTGTCCGTCACCGTTCACATCCACGTATCTCACGTCGCCGGGTTTAGCGTTAGGCTGCAGCATTACGCCGCTTGCATTAACATAACTGTTCACCTCATTTTGGTTCTGGAAGATACCGTCAGTCTTTCTTCCGTAGAAGTATGGGAAAGGTTTACCGTTTTCAGCGCGGCTGATGGTACCTGCACCCTGGAAGTTATCCAGGTTAGCCCAACCGGTAGCGTTACCGTATTCTATCAGTTTATTCTTAAGATAAGAGAGGTTGCCTCTCACTGCGAAGTTGAAGTCGTTCACATTGAACTTATAGCTACTTTCGAATTCCACACCGCTGTTTTCCATCTTACCTACGTTACCGATAGGTTTGTTTTCACCTACATAAGAAGGAATATTCATCGTCATCAGCATGCCGTTGGTAGTTTTCTTGTAGTAGTCTACGGTGAATGTGAGTGCATTGTCCAGGAAACCGAAGTCAAGACCCAAGTCCAACTGTTCACTCTCTTCCCATTTCAGGTCAGGATTAGCCAGTCCGCTAGCCTTCACACCGTTCACGACGGTTGTAGAACCCAGAATGTAACTGTTTCCGCTGGTAGTCATCACTGTGTAACCGAAGTTACCGATGTTTTCATTACCGTTTTTACCCCAGGAAAGACGTGCTTTCAGGTTGTTGAACCAAGTTGGACGGTTGCGCATGAAATTCTCATTGGTCACGTTCCATCCCAGAGAGAATGAAGGGAATGTGGCATAATGGTTGTTTGGACCGAATCTGCTGGAACCATCACGACGTACCGTAGCCTGCAGCATGTATCTCTCATCGTAGTTGTAACTTACGCGGGCGAAGAAAGAAGAGAGGGTAGCCAGTGCATTCTTACCGCCGTACACGCCAGTATTTACCGTATAGCCGTCCAGCACATTCACCGTCTGCTGCTTACCGTTCTCATCCGTGTAAGTCACCTGATGCGTAGTGAGGGTAACAGGTGATGATACACCGTAAGTATAGTCAAGATACGGTTTTGTACCGTTTTCATTCATCATATTATAAGCGGTGCCACCCAGATAGTATCCACGGGTCTGCTTAGCCGACTGACCGAGGATGACAGACAGCCCGTGCTTACCGAACTGCTTGTTATAAGATAGCACATTCTCCAGATTCCATACAGTACCGCGACTGCTGCTGGAACTGACACTCGTACGGGTAGCCTTGTTATTGCCCGAGAGATAGAACTTCTTGGTATAACTGTCGCTACCCCAGAAACTCAGGTCGGCACCGTAAGAAGTACGGAAGGTCAGACCGTCCCAGAGTTGCAGTTCAGCAGAGAAATTGGACACCAGTTTATGGCTCCATCCCTCACCGCCTGGCAGAGAGAGAGCAGCCACAGGGTTGTTCATTTCATTATAGTCAGTACCCGGCACCGTATATAAATTGCCGTTACCGTCATAGATAGGAGTATAGTCAGCATTTTTGCTGTACAGAGCCAACTGAGCAGCAGGATCAGAATCCAGCACCGTCAGGATTGGTGACAGAGCCAGTGCAGAACCAAGTGGGCTACCCCATTGGGAGTTCGTAGTCACAGACTTGCTTTTTACGCGGGCATAAGATACGTTCACGTTCAGTTTCAGACTGTTGAGCCAGTTACGAGTTTTACTCTCATCAAACACCGTGTACTGGTTGTTGCTGCGCAGCGTCAGGCGTCGATAGTTAGAACGGTCATAGTTACCGCCCACGATACCATCCTGCGTATAGTAACTGCCGCTGAGCATATAGCTCAACTTATCAGAAGCGCCGCTGATGCTCAACTGATGTTCCATCATAGGAGCATTGTCATTAAACACCTCATTCTGCCAGTTGGTACCCTCACCATAACTATAGGGGTCAGCATAGAGTGGAGACATGCCCGCATTCATTCTGCCCTCGTTCATCATCACAGCATACTCAGAAGCATTGAGCACCTCGCGCTTGCGCCAAGCACTCTGCCATCCCATCTTAAAGTCATAAGTCACTTTGGTCTTCCCCACCTTACCAGTCTTGGTAGTCACCAGGATTACGCCGTTGGCAGCACGAGCACCATATACAGCACCTGAAGCAGCATCCTTGAGCACTTCTATGCTGGCGATATCGTTAGGGTTCAGATAGTCCAGACCGCCCTCAATAGGCATGCCGTCCACGATATAGAGCGGTTCGCTGTTGTTCACAGTACCCACACCACGGATTCTCACACGGGCAGCTTCACCAGGTTGGCCGGAAGCCGAAGTCACCGTCACACCAGCAGCCAGACCTTTGAGCGCATTATCCATACGTACGGGTGCTGTACCTTTCATATCCTCAGCGCTAACCTTGGCGATAGCTGCTGTAACCACGCTCTTCTTCTGGACACCGTAACCGATGACCACCACTTCGTCCAGTACCTTCTGGTCAGGAATCAGGGCGATGTGCATGTTGGCAGAAGCCTTCACCTCCTGTGTTTTGTATCCCACATAAGATACAGATAAAATGGTACCAGATTCCACGGAGATTTTGAAACCTCCGTTCAGATCGGTTACCATACCATTAGATGTACCTTTCTGCACAACTGAAGCCCCAATCACCGGCTCGTTGTTTTCATCTACTACGATACCCGTGAAGGATTGTTTCTGAGCATAGGTAGCTATTGACATCATAAGTGTCAACAACAAAATTAAATACCTACTTTTCTTCATACGTTTTTTTATAAGTTAATAGAAAGTTAATATAAGTTTTCAATCTCGCTCATCATTCAGATAAGCAGTGCAAAGATATTATAAAATTGATTAATTTGTAAGGGGCTAAGTTGATAAAGTGGATAATTTTAAGCAGATGAAAAATATAATCATCTTATTTACAGATATTTACATATATATACAAAATATAAAAGAGTGGATGAAATATAGAGGTGTAATTCGCACAATAAATCACAAAATAACGGTTTTAGAACACCATTCCGAAAATAATTAGTAATTTTGTACCCCGAATCAAAGACATTACTTATATACAGATGAAGCATCGCAACAACTATACGTTTCTCACCAGTGCCCCCATACCGCGCGTCATCGCCACGATGTCTGTGCCCACTATCATCAGCATGTTGGTAACCAGCATCTATAATATCGTCGACACCTATTTTGTAGGAACCATCAGCACGCAGGCAACTGCCGCAGTGGGCATCGTCTTCGCCGTGATGTCTGTCATCCAGGCCATCGGTTTTCTCTTCGGGCAGGGTTCCGGCACCTATATATCTCGCAAACTTGGAGCTCGCGAACTGGATGATGCCCGCCGTATGGCGTCTACCGCATTCTTCAGTAGCCTCCTGTTTGGTATCCTTATCGCTGCTGTAGGATTGAGTTGTCTCACCCCCCTCTCAGTCCTTCTCGGTTCTACTCCCACTATTCTGCCCTATACCGAACAGTACATGGGCGTGATACTCCTGGGTGCTCCATTCATGACCAGCAGCATGACCCTCAATAATCAGATGCGCTTTCAGGGTAATGCTTCTTATGCCATGTACGGCATGTTGGCAGGCGCCACTCTCAATCTCATCCTCGTGCCCCTGTTCATCTTCGTGTTTCACTGGGGTATCCTTGGTGCTGCCATTGGTACCCTCATTGGACAGATATTCAGTTTCATAATCCTCTTTGCCATTACTTTTCGTGGCGGCAGTATCCGCATCAGTCCGTCACAGTTCAGTTTTGCCCGCGTATATTTCGTCCAGATATTCCAGGGCGGTACGCCTTCGCTCACTCGTCAGGGACTGGCGAGCATCAGCACCACGCTACTCAATGTAGCCGCTGGTGCTTATGGTGATGCCGCTATTGCCGGAATGTCTATAGTCACCCGTATCTCGTTTGTCATCCTGTCTATCGTTATAGGTATAGGCCAGGGCTACCAACCCCTGTGTGGCTTCTGTTACGGAGCCCGATTGTACCATCGTGTTAGGTCAGGTTATTTTTTCAGTGTCAAGATATCGTTTGTGTTCCTCATTCTCTGTTCTGTTACCGGCTATTGCTTTGCTGAACCTATCATCTACCTGTTCCGACATGACCCCGCCGTAGTCAGCGTAGGCGCTGCCGCCTTCAGATGGCAGCTCATCAGCTTCCCCCTCATCTCTGTTATTATGCTCAGTAACATGATGCTGCAGACCACAGGCAATTCCATCTCAGCGAATATTCTGGCAGCTTCCCGCAATGGTATTTTCTTCATCCCCCTCATTATCCTTTTGCCCCATCTCTATGGACTTGTAGGTGTAGAGATGTGTCAGGCGGTCGCCGATGTTCTGTCTTTTATCCTCGCCATTCCGCTGGCATGGCAGTTGCTGCATAAGATGAAGGGATAAAACAAAGAGAACTGCCACAGATTATTAATGCTGTGGCAGTTCTATATATAGTTAGATGTATATGGAAAATTAGGCACCGTGCTGGCGGGTTCCCATACGGGCTTCCACCACATTTACTACATAGTCACCCAATTTCTCACATTCACCGATGATGTCCATATACATGGTACCCATCGCGTAATTGTATTCGTGGTTGTTAACATCGTTAATGTTCTGACTCTTCAACTGGTTGCGGTAGTTGTTGATTTCATTCTCTATATTGAATGAGCGGTTCACGTCGTAACCGTCTTTTCTGCCGTTCATCAGCACATTCATTTGTGAGAGGGCATCGTCAGTCAGTTCCATCATTTGGTGAAGATGTTCATATTGATGCTCGTTGAAGTCTTCCTTTCCCTTTTCCTTGCGGTTCAGCGTACGGGCTATATTGAAGCAGGCATCACCGATACTCTCTATTTCTGATATTTCACGGAGCATCGCTCTGATTTTAGCCTTCGTTTCGTCAGACAGATGTGCATCGCTCACCTGGTCTAGATAGTTGGCTATCTCTATCTCCATATTGTCTGATATACCCTCATATTTCTCGATACGGGTAAAGAGTTTGTTAAAGGAGTTCTCGTCCTTCGTCTCCAGTAGGTCACGTACAAAACCGAACATGCGATGAATACGTTCGCCAAAGGATTTGATTTCTTTCTGAGCCTCCAGCACAGACAACTCTGGAGTCTTCATAAATCCAGCAGTGATAAAGTGCAGACGGAAGTCCTCTTCCTCGTCCACCTTTTTCGGTTTGATTACCTTGCATACCACCTTTTCTATTTGAGGGATAAACCAGATAAGTACCATGGTGTTGGCCACATTGAAACTGGTATGGAAGGCGGCCAGAACGAAACTCAGTTTGGCAGCATTAGCCATGAAGTTAGGGTCGGTCTTTGGCATTGTCTCGTCGAATCCTACAAAACCGCACACCATATTCACAAACGGACGGAAGATGGCAAGTACCCAAATTACGCCGAACACATTGAAGAACATGTGGGCGAAGGCAGCACGCCGAGCCTGTGTATTGGCAGTGAGCGCAGCGATGTTGGAAGTAACAGTAGTACCGATATTTTCACCCATGACCAGCGCAATACCCTGATAGATAGGCAGTACACCGCTGGAACAGAGAATCATGGTTATGGCCATCACGGCAGCCGACGACTGAACGCACAGTGTGAGCACACTACCGATAATCAGGAAGACGATGGTAGTAAGCCAACTGTTGGGGTCGAACTGCTGGAAGAAGCAGATTACCTCCTGGTTGGCAGCCAGATTCATGTCGATACCCGTCTGTCTGAGCGTGCCCAGACCTAAGAACATGAAGGAGATACCGAAGAGGAAATCTCCGATATAGCGGTGCTTCTTGGAATAAATCAAGATGATGGCAATGAAGAAGGCAGGATACACAAAGTCCGTGATGTTGAATGAAAATCCTGCCGACATAATCCAGGCAGTGAGCGTAGTACCAATATTGGCACCCATGATCACGGAGATTGCTTGGGCGAGCGTAAGCAACCCGGCATTGACAAACGAGACCGTCATCACTGTGGTTGCCGTAGATGATTGTACTGAGACGGTGACCAGCATACCTGTGAGCATTCCGGTAAACCGGTTGGTGGTCATAGCTCCTAATACGTGTCGCAATTGGGGACCTGCCATCTTTTGGAGGCTCTCACTCATCGACTTCATACCGAACATAAGAAGGGCGAGTGACCCAATTAGTTTAAAAAATATCCAAATTGACATATTTTTATTATAATTGTAATGTCATATTCATTGTATTCTCGAATATTCTTTGTACTTTTACCGCAGTAATCAATACTTAAAATGTAACAAGAATGAAACAGATGATACAAATCCGTTGCAAAAATAATAAAAAAACTATAAATGTAAGCATCGGAAGCACACTTTCTGAGATTTTTAGTGAATTTAATTTGGATATGCCCTTCGGTCCGGTCAATGCCAAAGTAAATAATAAGGTGGAAGGACTCAATTATCGGGTGTACCATTCCAAGGATGTGGAATACCTCGATCTTACCTCTCCCTCAGGTCATCGTGCCTACACCCGCAGTCTCTTTTTCGTACTTTGCAAGGCAGTACGTGAACTGTATCCACATGGTCATGTCATCATAGACATCCCTGTGAGCAATGGCTACTTCTGCAATATGTGCATCGGCCATGAAGTGACCGATGTGGACGTAACGCGGATACGTGAGCGCATGCAGCAGATTATTGATGCCCATCTGCCCATCAAGCGCCATGAGGTGCCTACTGACGATGCGATAACCCTGTTCCGTGAGCATGGTGCCTCTACCAAGGCAAAACTGCTGGAAAATGTGGGGCGTCTCTATACCACCTATTATGAGATAGACGGATACGTGGACTATTTCTATGGTTCCATGCTCACAAATACTAGTCAGATTACGCTATATGGCATAGAGAAGTATTACGATGGACTGCTTCTGCGCATTCCCGACCTCAACGACCCTACCAAATTGGGAGAACTGGTCCGTCAGGATAAAATGTTCGAGATATTCCAGGAGCATCACCGCTGGCAGACCATCCTCGGCATGAATACCGTGGGCGACCTGAACGAAGGCATCCTCAAAGGCCACACTGCCGACCTCATCAATGTGAGTGAAGCCCTGCAGGAGAAAAAAATTGCCCATATCGCCGAAGAGATAGCCAGCAGGAAGGGTGTGAAGATGGTGCTCATAGCCGGACCGTCGTCCAGTGGTAAGACCACCACCTGCAAGCGTCTGTCCATCCAGTTGCTCACCAATGGCATCAAACCTATCGGAATCTCGCTCGATGATTATTTCCTCGACCGTGACAAAACCCCAAAGGATGACACAGGCGATTACGACTTCGAGAGTCTGTATGCCCTGGACATTCCCCTGCTCAACAGTCAGATGAAGGCACTCTTCGCCGGTGAGGAAGTAGAACTTCCCAAGTACAATTTCCAGGCAGGTAAGAGTGAGAAGAGCGGCAGAAAACTGCGACTGGAACCCAATGAAGTGCTGGTTGTGGAAGGCATCCATGCTTTGAATCCCGAACTGACCTCCAAGATACCCGAGGAACAGAAGTTCCGGGTATATGCATCAGCGCTCACTACCATCCTGCTGGACAGTCACAATTACATACCCACCACCGACAATCGGTTACTCCGCCGCATCATCCGCGACTTCAAGTATCGTGGTGTATCAGCCCAGGAGACCATTCGCAGATGGCCGAGTGTACGAGCCGGAGAGAACAAATGGATATTCCCTTATCAGGAGAATGCCGACATGATGATCAATACCGCCATGCTGTTTGAGTTGGCAGTCATCAAGACGCAGGCAGAACCCCTGTTGGAGCAGGTGCCGGAGAATGTACCAGAGTACAGTGAGGCATACCGCCTTCTGAAGTTCCTCAAGTACATCAAGCCGATACCCGACCGTCAGTTACCACCCACCTCACTGTTACGAGAGTTTCTGGGCGGCAGTTCTTTCCATTATTAATTCCGTGGAGAAAGAAGAAAACAAAATCCAGGTCGCAAACTGCGACCTGGATTTTGTTTCTAGTAAGATGAAGTTACAATCATCAGTATCACCTTTATTATTATCCCATGAATTTATTCATTATCATGTCCCCAGAGATTATCATTCACATCTCTGCTTCGATTAGTTGTTGTAGTTGTAGGAGTCTCATTCAAATTCTGATGTACACCTAAAGAATCGTTCTGTAAACCAGATTCAGCTATCATCAGTGTGCAAATAAAAGCGACTTACAGTTATCATTAAAACGGACTGCCGTTATCATAAGTAGACTCATTACTTATTATAAGTACGCCCCTTAGTTATCATAAGTACGACCCGTACTTATATGGATTGCCACTTTGATTCGTGAATGACGATTTCTAAGGCATTCACCTATAGAAATAAAAGTTTACCGAAGTATGTTTCACCCGTAAGTAGCTGTAAAATAATGCACTTACGGTGAAGGATGAATTGATGTGAAATGACACAACGGGATAGCTGCGGTGAAAGGCATGTTTCACCACATTCTCCAGGTTTTATGGACATCTGCGGAAAATGTGAAAGATTGAAGGAGGATTCATTAATCTTTCTTTTCAAGTTGGTAATCCGATCGGGAGTGTGAACTCTTTTTGTGGCTTATTGCCTCTTTTATAATCAAGTGATATTGCAAATTGTAATCTATGGAACTATTTTTCGTTGCGAATTGTAACAAATGAAGCCTAAAATCGGTAAAAATGCAATTAATTTACGGCTGATATATGGAAAAACGTCAAAAAGTGCACTTTTCTTGCAAAATGTTTTGTGGTCTCGTAAAATTGTGCGAAATTTGCAGGCGGAACATGTTTCTCCAAATAATAAAGTTATGGCAGAAAAATTAGAAGTAAAAGAGTTGGACCAAGTGGTGGTCCGTTTCTCAGGTGACTCCGGTGATGGTATGCAATTGGCCGGTAACATTTTCTCTACAGTATCAGCAACAGTAGGTAACGGTATCTCTACATTCCCAGATTACCCCGCTGATATCCGCGCCCCGCAAGGCTCGCTGACTGGTGTTTCAGGATTTCAGGTTCATATCGGTGCAGGTAAGGTGTTTACCCCTGGCGATAAGGCCGACGTGCTCGTGGCTATGAATGCTGCAGCTCTCAAAACTCAGTATAAATTTGCTAAACCGCAGGCTACTATCATTATTGATACGGATGCGTTCGGTCCTAAGGATCTGGAGAAAGCGCAGTTCGCCTCCGAAGACTATCTGGGCGAGATGGGCATTGACCCCGACCGCGTGGTGGCCTGTCCGCTTACCTCTATGGTGAAGGACTGTCTGGCTGACAGCGGTATGGACAACAAGGCGATGCTCAAGTGCCGCAATATGTTCGCCCTCGGACTGGTGTGCTGGCTCTTCGACCGTGACCTGGATATCGCTTTCAACTTTCTGAAAGAAAAATTCGCCAAGAAACCGGGTATAGCTGAGGCTAATATCAAGGTGATTCAGGCTGGATTTGACTACGGTCATAATACACATAGTTCCGCTATGAACGTGTATCGCGTGGAGACTAAGGAAACGAAGCCCGGTCGATATATGGACATTACGGGTAACAAGGCTACTTCTTATGGCTTTATCGCTGCTGCGGAGAAGGCCGGACTGAAACTCTATCTGGGTTCCTATCCTATCACTCCTGCTACGGATGTGCTCCATGAGCTATCCAAGCATAAGAGTCTGGGCGTGACTACCGTACAGTGCGAGGATGAAATATCAGGATGCGCTTCTGCGCTGGGTGCTTCATTCGCAGGTGCTCTGGCTGTGACTTCCACTTCCGGTCCTGGTATCTGCCTGAAGAGTGAGGCAATGAACCTGGGCGTAATCATGGAATTGCCACTGGTGGTGCTGGATGTGCAGCGCGGCGGTCCTGCTACGGGTCTGCCTACCAAGAGTGAACAGACTGACTTGCTGCAGGTGCTCTTCGGACGTAACGGTGAAAGCCCTATGCCCGTGATAGCCGCTACATCGCCTACTGACTGTTTCGAGGCTGCTTACGATGCCTGCAAGATAGCACTGGAGCACATGACTCCCGTGGTGCTCATGACGGATGCTTTCATCGCCAACGGTTCGGCTGCCTTCAAGTTGCCTAACCTGGCTGAATACCCTGCCATCAATCCTCCTTATGTACCGGAGGAGATGAAGGGTAATTGGGCTCCGTATCTGCGTAATGCCGACGGCGTACGCTACTGGGCTGTGCCCGGTCGTGAGGGATTCACGCATATCCTCGGCGGTCTGGAGAAGGACAGCGAGACGGGTGCAATCTCTACCAACCCTGAGAACCATGACCTGATGACGCGTCTGCGCCAACAGAAGATTGCCAATATTAAGGTGCCAGACGTGGAAGTGCTTGGCGACAAGGATGATGCTGACCTGCTGATCGTAGGATTCGGCGGTACCTTCGGCCATCTGCATGCTGCTATGGACGAGATGCATGCTGCAGGCAAGAAGGTGGCACTGGCTCACTTTAAATACATCAACCCGCTGCCTAAGAATACACAGGAGGTGATGATGAAGTACAAGAGAGTGGTAGTGGCAGAACAGAACATGGGACAGTTTGCCGGTTACCTCCGTATGAAGGTGGACGAATTTGTACCTTATCAGTTTAATCAGGTGAAGGGTCAGCCATTCGTGGTAAGCGAACTGGTGAAGGCTTTCAATGAAATCATCGTAAAATAATAAAGGAGATATAGCATAATGGAATATACAGCTAAAGATTTCAAAAAGGGACAGCCTCGTTGGTGTCCGGGATGTGGTGACCACTTCTTCCTGGCTTCATTGCATAAGGCTCTGGCCGAGATAGGTATCGCACCTTACGACACGGCCGTGATATCAGGTATCGGTTGCTCCAGCCGTCTGCCTCACTATATGAATACTTATGGCATGAACACGATACATGGTCGTGCTGCTGCTATCGCTACTGGTGCCAAGGTGGCCAACTCGAAGTTGACTGTATGGCAGGTGAGCGGTGACGGTGACGGTCTGGCTATCGGTGGTAATCACTTCATACATGCCAACCGTCGTAACATCGACCTGAACATGATTCTCCTGAACAACCGTATCTACGGTCTGACCAAGGGACAGTACAGTCCTACATCACCACGCGGATTCGTTTCCAAATCCAGTCCTTACGGTACTGTAGAGGATCCGTTCCGTCCGGCAGAGCTGTGCTTCGGTGCCCGCGGACATTTCTTCGCCCGTGCGGTGGCTACCGACCAGGCTGGCACGATAGAGATACTGAAAGCTGCCCAGCAGCATAAGGGTGCTGCCGTGTGCGAGATTCTGCAGAACTGTGTGATATTCAATGACGGTACGCATGAGGCTGTCTATACAAAGGAAGGCAGAGCTAAGAACGCTATCTATCTGAAGCAGGGCGAACCGATGGTTTTCGGCGAGAACAATGAATACGGACTGATGCAGGAAGGCTTCGGCATCAAAGTGGTGAAGTTGGGCGAGAACGGCGTGACCGTGAAGGACCTGCTGATACATGATGCACACTGTGCCGACAATACGCTGCAGCTGAAACTGGCTGAACTGGAATGGCCTGTGGCTCTGGGTGTCATCCGCGATGTGGAGGCTCCTACCTACAATGATGCCGTGGAGGCTCAGATAGAGGAGGTGAAGGCTAAGAAGAAATATCATAACTTCGCTGAATTGCTGGAGACAAATGATATCTGGGAGGTGAAGTAAGTTCACTGACCTGAGGATATAAAACAAATACGGAGGAGCGCTGCTTGAGTGCTCCTCCGTATTGTTTTATATATTTGCTGGCTTATTTCGTAATGGGTATCCATATCCAGAAAGTGGAACCTTCACCTACCTTGGAGTCTACACCTATCTTGCCGCCACAGGCCTGGGCAATGCCTTTACAGATGTTGAGTCCCAGTCCGGTGCCCTGCACGAAGTCGTTGAGCTTGACAAAGCGCTCAAAGATGGAGGCTTGCTTCTCTTCTGGTATGCCGGCTCCGGTATCCTCGCAATAGATGCGGATGCCATTGTCAACCAGTGTGTAGCCCAGCTTGATATGTCCCTTGGTGGTGTATTTCACCGCATTCGTCACGAAATTGGTGATAACCTGCTGGAGTCGGGCGGAGTCAATGGTCATGATGAGAGTGTCGCAGGGATTCTCACAGATGAATTTCACATCAGGATTGTCCACCCGCTGACTGAGCGACTCGCACGTCTTGCTGAACACATCCGCGAAGTCTACTCTTTCCGGTTTAATCTCAAGCATGCCTACGTCCATCTCTGAAACCGCCAGGATATCATTAATCAGGCGCAGCAGCATGTCGCTGTTGTTATGGATAATCTTGATGAACTCCTGACGCTCATCCGGGTCTGTCACCGTCTGCAACAGGTCGGAGAAGCCTACGATGGCATTGAGTGGAGTGCGTATCTCGTGCGTCATGTTGGCGAGGAAGGCACTCTTCAGGCGGCCGGAGTCATTGGCACGGTTGGTTTCCTCACGCAGATGCTCATGTATTTTGTAATAGTCGGTGACATCGCGCAACAGTCCGTAGCAGCCTGTAATATTCCCCTCTTCATCCTTACGCGGAAGTCCGGTTATAGAGTAGTAATAGATGTCAGAATCTTTAGTGTCAAATGGGGAATGGCACTTGTGGATGTTCTTGTACTGCTGTCCCCAGGTACGTATAAATGTTTCACGGGTTTCCGCGCTCTTCTTGATCTGCTCTGCCTCTTTGTCTGACAGCATGAGTGAATAGTACTCCTCAATGGACATCTCACGTTCTGGCTGTCCCTGCGTGCGATAGAGACGGATGATGCGTTCCTCGAAATCATACTGACAGAGCCATGCCTTGTTGCTGACAAGAATGTCGTTGAGTTGTTTTGCGTTGGTGGCGAGCTGTGCGCGTACGTTACGGATGTTGCGTTCGCGGCTGCGCTGGTCTAAGGCGATGTTGCGCTCCTCGGTGATATCGTAGGCTGACACAGTGTAATAGCCAATTTTCTCGTCCTTGCCAAAGATGGCTACGATGCTGATTTCTGCATAAAAACGGATGCCGTCAGGGTCGTTTTCGGGCATCTTGCAATAGCAGAACGGCTCGTGTGAATTGCGGTCATAATAATTGCGGACGGTACGTACGGAGAAGAGATTGGTGGATTCTTGCATATTGGAATCTATCAGTCCTTGCTGATAGAGGCGGTTCATCTCATCATTGGCCTCGATGAAGTTGCCGTCCTGGTCGTAAAGGGCTAGGGCAACCAGTGAGCGGGAGAATATTTGCTGGAATTTGGCGGATGCCTCGCTTTGCAGTTGTCTGTCCTTCATCTCTTGGGTGATATCCTTGATGGTATATACTATATTGGTGGTTTTTCCTTCCTTGTCTTTGATAGCCACAGCGAGGGAATAATTGATAGCGTCTACTTCTCCGGTTTCGGGATTGATGCGGTGGTAGGTGTATTCCTCACGGTCTGTCTCTCCTTTGGCCATGCGCTGGATAAGTCCAGTGGCGGTCACTCTGTCTTCCGGCAGTATCTTGCTGAAGAATTCCTCACGTGTATTGTCGCCACCGGCAAAATAGTCGCCGAATAGGTTATAAGAGCAACTGTCCATCAAGTTATAGTTCTGTATCATGAAGCGATTGGAGGCAAAGGCTAGTTTCATCACATTCTGATACAGCTGCATGAGCTGTGAGGTGTGACGGATGTGGCGGATGAGCAGATAATTGAAGGCGGTGAAAGCCAGGATGACTGCCAATATGACCAGGATGATGATGATGAATACGGGTGAGGCATCATTGGATTCCATCTCTGGATTGAAGAATTTATTATGAATCTCGTCTATCCTTCCGCTCTGGCTCAGTCGGGCGTATGTCTCATCGATGGCATCGATGAGCTGACCGTCGTAACTGGCGAAGCAGAGCGGGGTGGGGCGGATATCCTGCAGAATCGTAATCTGCAGGTTGGTGATGCCCATCTTCCTGATGGCCCAGCGCAGTTGGTCGTATCCCCAAATATAGTAGGTGCCCGGATGGGAGGACACGTACAGCAGTGCCTGCTGTGTGGTGAGGTATGCCTTGTCTTTGGCTTTCCAGCCCCGTTGGGTGGCTACGACATCTGCCACGTCGCACTTCTTGAAGAATATGCGTTGAGGGTCACGGGGCAGAGAATCGAACTTTTTGTATATCTCACTGCCTTTCATGGATACGATGGCAAGACGGTACTGTTCCACTGGCATCTTGCTGTAAAACAGTCCTTTGACGCTGATAGATGTTTTAGGCTCTATGGCTAGTACGGCTTTTCGGTGTTTAAAGATGCTCAGCGCCACTTTCCATTCTGCCATCTTGTTGACGTAAGGAAGATTGAGCTCATCGAGTATGAGGTGTCCTATCTCGATGCCGTAGCCCTGAGGGTTTCCGTCATCGCCACGGAACTCATAGGGAGCAAATTCCCAATCAGACATGATGACTACTGGGTGCTCTTGGGTATATCTGGCCGACAGTTTCTCTGCGGAATGGGAGTCGGCAGCCAGAAGCGGTGTAGTGACACAGCAGAGCAGGATGCCAAAGGCGATGTATCTGATGAAGAACAGAAAATCATTTTTCATATTCATTTATTCGTGTCCTCCTCGTTGATGTTTGTATTTGATTCGGCCGCGCGTTCTATTTCTATAGCTTTGCACGGAATGCTCACCCAGATGAATGTGCCGCGGTTCTGATAGGATTCCAGTTCGATATGTCCCCCCATTCTGCTTATCATCTCCTTGCAGATTGGTAGGGTGAGTCCGCTGTCTATGACACCAGTTTCTACATTGTGGGCAAAGCGGTCGAAGGCATGCTTTTGGAGATCTTTGTTCATGCCGGCACCGGAATCTTCCACATAGATGGTGAGTTCGTTGTGTCGGTATTCGTATCTGCAACGACAGTGACCCTGGTTGGTGTATCGGGTAGCATTGGTGAAGATATATCTGAACACGATAGACAGATGGGAACTGTCGATATCCACCACTAGTTTTCTATAACTATTTTCGAGGATATACTGCACGTTGGGCTTGCGGTAATTGTCTACGACCATTTTGAAATTCTCCATGATAATGGGAACAAAATCAATAGGTGCCGACTTATACTCTATCATATTGGCATCAATACGGGATAGCAGTAAGATGTCGTTGACTAGATTGAGCAGAATGTTGGTATTTTCCTTGATCTGTTGGATAAAGATAGTATCTTCTGCAGGAGTATGGCTCTTACCCAACAGTTCGGAGAATCCCACGACTGCACTTAGTGGGGTACGTATCTCGTAACTCATATTGGAGATAAATGAATTTTTGAGCGTCTCCATCTCCTGTGCCTTTCTCGTCTCCAACATCAGCTGCTTTTCAACTTCAGCTATCTCCGTGATGTCTCTGCAGGTACCCGCATAAATTCTGACTGTACCGTCGGCATTCAGAACAGGGGTAAGGTCGAACTGCATCCATCTCTGGGGATGTCCCTTGAGGATGCAGATGTGCAGACGCAGATGGAAATCCTTAATATACTTAACATCCATTGCTTTCATTGCTTCTATGGCCTTTTCCAGGTCTTCAGGTTGGGTCATGAAGATGGCACGTATTTGGGGGATGAAGATCTTACGTGTCCATATATTTTGCTGTAGATGGAAGGAGTGGCTGTGTGGATCATATTCTATAAGACTCAGGTTGGTGGCCTGCAGAGATAGATTAATAGATTCTAGATACCGCTGACTCTCCTCATTGGCCTGATTCTCATTCTGAATGACAATCTGTTGACGATGGTAACTGCAGACTATCTCTGTAATATCGCGTCCGGATACGCTGGTACCTATAATCTCGCCCGTGCGACTGAGTACGGGACGTATCAATATGTCCCAGTACATGATGCCTCTGCGGGTGATGGTGCCCTGAAACTGCTCATCGTCGGCAAGGTGATCCATATAAATCTTGGCGGTGTAGCGCACATCTTCCCTAGCGTTGGTGTCGTAAAAGTCCAGATTGGGCAGACTGTGGATGCTGGCATGAAGATTCCTGAACTTCACGCTGTCGGTGATGCCGAAAGTCTGGAAGAAATGCTGATTGATATCTTGCATCCTACCAGTATGGTCGAACATGATATAGTCTACCATGGAACTGTTGAAGGCTGCATGATACTGCAATAGTACGTGATGGATGTCCTGATCTTTACTTCTCTGCTCGGTGACATCCTGAATGGTGAATACCAGTGGATTCTTGAAAGTACTGTTCTCCGGCATGCGGGCGATATGCATCTCATAAGAGCGCCGCTTGCCCTCTTCATCGGGATGACCGTAAATGGTAAGGCGGGTATCATCTGTCTTCCCGTCGCGGATATTATAGACGGCACGGCGGATGCTGTTACCACTCTCAAAGGAGTAAGATTCCAGATAGTCGATGGAAAGCAGGGAGTCTACCTCTCTGCCACGTTCATCCAATATATAGAATCTGCCTTCGTCTATGCTATAGATCAATACCTGTATATTGGCTGTACCCACTACGATATCAAGTAATTGGTTCATACGGCGGAATCTGCCGGTGGCTTTTTCATTCTTGACGTGGTAATAACGGTTCATTATTCCTAGGATGAGTGTGAGCAAGATGAGTCCCCACATAATGTAGCCTACATAACTAGGTATGCCAGAATCTTCAACCTCGGGATAAAACCACTTGTTAGTTAGGCGCATCTGGGTCTCGGGAGAAAGAGTAGTGTACACACTATCCATTTGTGCAATTAGATTGGGGTCATTACCGAAAAACCTGCACTCCCTGCTCTTCATGTTCAGCGGTATAAGTACCATGTTGTCCAGTTTATATTTGCGCTTCAGCCACTTGAGCGACATGGTATTCCAAATAAATGTGCCTCTGTTTCGCTGGGCATTGTCCAGTATGGAAAACCTCATATCACCGGTGGAAATGATATAGTTTTTTAGCCCTTTTCTCATGGCTAATCTATAGACGAGACTGGAAGGGCGCATGATGACTGGATGATGCTTGATGTCGGTCAGCGTATGAATGTTGTTGGGCTCATTCTTGGCCTGCAGAATGCTTTGTGTGTAAATAGAAAGGTTCTCCATACCCCATGTACCCACAGAATCGCGGTCATGGCGGCAAACACTGATCATCAAGTTAGCTTTCCCCTCATGGATATCCTTTAGCACATCTTTGATATCTTTCAATTTTATGATATAAGGAATTTTGAGTTGTTTTAAAATCATTTCAGTCAACTCGACATTGAAGCCAGTAGGTTTGCCATACTCATCCAAGAATGAATAAGGCCAAAGATTCCAATAGTCTTCGTAGATCAAAGGACGTTTCTCTGTATATATATGTACTGTTTTTTGCCTTTTTGTAGGACTGTCTGTCTGCGCTGCGGGCGTAGAAAGAACGGTGCATGACAAAAGGAATGTCAGTATGATTATATAATATTTATTGTCTTTGTTGCCCATGCTGTTATGTCAGATGTTTTCCGTCTATATGAAAAGGCGATACATACTTTTACTGCAAAGTTACACATATATTTAGAAAACCGAACCTATGTTTTGCATTTTTAACAATAAAATAAACAGAGCAAACTGGGGAATCTTACATTTTCTCCCCGTAGCAAAGGTCGCCTGCATCACCGAAACCAGGTACAATATATTTATGCTCGTTCATGCCAGGGTCTATAGCAGCAGTCCATAAAGTGGCATCTTCCGGCAGTGCCTGAGCCACCACGTCGATACCTTCCTGCGTAGAAATGACACAGGCCACATGAACTTTGGCCGGTTGACCGGTCTTGAGTAATGCCTCGTAACTGGCCTCCATACTGCCGCCGGTAGCGAGCATTGGGTCGGCGATGATAAGCGTCTTTCCCTCCACGGATGGAGCAGCCATATACTCCGTATGGACACCTACTTCCGTATGCTCACGGTTGGTATACATGCGGTAAGCTGAAACAAATGCATTCTCAGCATGGTCGAAGACATCGAGGAAACCTTGATGGAAAGGCAGTCCGGCACGGAGAATGGTAGCCAAAAGTACTTGGTCTGTAGGCAGATTGATGGGAGCCGTACCGAGAGGCGTGTTTATCTCATGTGAGGCGTAATCCAGTGTTTTGGACATCTCGTAAGCCATCATCTCGCCGATGCGTCTGATGTTATTACGAAACAAAAGTCTATTCTGCTGATAAGCGGTATCACGAATTTCAGAAAGATATAGATTGACTACAGAATTACACTCGCTAAGGTTGATAACTTTCATTGCTTTTTTATAATTAGAGGATTGTTTTGAGTGCAAAGTTAATGAATCGAACAGAATTTTGCAAAGTCTAAATGGCAAATATTCTCGAAGGTGATTATTTTTTAATATCTTTAACTTAAAAATGATGGCATTATACTTTTTTTCTTTGCAAACTTTGGATATAAAAACAAAAATTACTACCTTTGCCCCGATTTAGGATATAGTCCGTATCGTAAGGTACATTTATTCACAACTAAAATAATAAGTTTAAAATGGCAAAGTTTGATAAGTCAGATTTAGCAAAGAAGTACGGAATCAACGGTGCTACCGAAGTTCTGTACAATCCTTCTTATGAAGTGTTGTTCAACGAGGAGACTAAAGAAGGTCTCACAGGTTTCGACAAGGGTCAGGAGACTGAACTGGGTGCCGTAAACGTAATGACTGGTATCTATACCGGCCGTTCACCTAAGGATAAATTCATCGTAGATGATGAAAACTCTCATGATACCGTATGGTGGACATCTGATGTGTACAAGAACGATAACCATCGTGCATCCAAGGAAGCTTGGAGCGCTGTTAAGGAAATCGCTAAGAAGGAGCTGTCAAACAAGAAGCTTTATGTTGTAGACGGTTTCTGCGGTACCCATAAGGATACTCGTATGAAGGTTCGTTTCATCGTTGAGGTTGCTTGGCAGGCGCATTTCGTAACAAACATGTTCATTCGTCCTCAGAGTGAGGCTGATTTCGACCAGGAGCCAGACTTCGTTGTTTACAACGCATCTAAAGCTAAGGTAGAAAACTTCAAGGAACTGGGCTTGAACTCAGAGACTGCTGTGCTGTTCAACGTTAGTTCTAAGGAGCTGGTTATCATCAATACATGGTATGGTGGTGAAATGAAGAAGGGTATGTTCTCTATGATGAACTACTTCCTCCCATTGAAGGGTATCG
>DAIRCP010000006.1:0-7595 GCA_036796635.1 Prevotella sp.
ATGTGCAACTTTTTAAGCATCAATTTATTAACTTTTTAATTCCGCCAACGGGTTATTATAATTAGAAGTATAGTACTTACAATTTTTAAAGCACAAGGCAAAAATGTACAAATCACAGTGTGAGACATTTGAGACGTGAGACATGGAGACATAAAGAATGGTTTTCCCCTGCCACTGGATTACGGGGGGCTACTCTGCATATCGAGCATGCCTAAGTATTATATCGAGCTATGCTAATTGATATAACGAGCACTCGCCACTCCCGCAGAGGCACTGACCAATTATGATTATTTACAGAATGTAACAAAGCAAGAGCACCGATTCTCCATGTTTCAGATACATGTGCTCATTTTTATCACTTTTTCTACATAAATATCGATTTTTTTTTAGTACCTTTGCAGCTATGAAACTGAATATAAAACTGATTAACTGGATGCTGGCGGGTATTGCACTCGGCTTGATTCTCATCTGCGCAGCTACGGTGCTCACACCTATGGAGTTTACCAAGAAGCAACATCAGCGCGAGGTGGTGGTAAAGCAGCGACTGCTAGAGATACGCAAAGCACAGGCTCAATACCGCAAGACATACGGACACTTTGCCTCTTCACTGCAACTGCTGGTGAAAGAGAAACTGATAGCCGACAGCATGACGATGATTCCCTTCAGCAACGGAAAGAAGTTTGACCTGACGGTGAGCAGCGTGGTGCTGAAATCGGGGAAGAGCGAACCGGTGATGGAATGCAGCGCTACGTATAATGAATATCTCTACGGGCTGGATGCCAACGAGATAGGCAATCTGAACGAACAGGCTGCTGAACAGGGCCAATACGCCGGTCTGAAAATAGGAGACGTAAATACACCAAACAATAATGCAGGAAACTGGGAATAAGACTACGATGCAGGAAGCTACTGTAAACAACAGCAATCAGCGGTTGACTATCCGTGTGAGCAAGATTGCACTTTCGTTCTCTACGGTGGACGTGGCGGGCAAAGTGAGTTACGAGCCTTACAACGTGAGGAGCGGCATCTCCATGGCTGCCAATCTGAGGGAGGCACTGAAATCATCTTCACTGCTGCAACAGCCATTCCGACGCACGCAGGTGGTCATAGACTCACCTTCGCTGCTGGTGCCTACCGACTTATTCCAGGAACAGGAGGCCACTACCCTGTTTACCCACTCTTACCCCAAGCGGGAGAGTGAGATGGTGATGTACAATGTGCTGCCCGACCTGAACGCGGTGGCGCTCTTCTGCATCAACAAGGACCTGAAGCTGGTGATAGACGACCATTTTGCGCAGGTCACCTTCGTCTGTGCCATGGCTCCTGTATGGCGCTATCTGCATCAAAGGAGCTTCACGGGGGCTAGAAACAAACTGTATGCTTACTTCCACGACAAGCAGTTGACGATATTCAGTTATACACAGAACAGATTCAAATTCTGTAATTCCTTCGAGACCACGCATGCACATGATGCGCTCTACTTCATCCTCTATGTATGGAAACAGCTGATGATGAAGGCTGAATTCGATGAGCTCCATCTGGTGGGCGAGATACCTGAGCAGGAATGGCTGCTGGAGGAGCTGCGGCACTACGTGCTGCGCACTTACGTAATCAGTCCTACGGGCGACTTCAACAGGGCTCCGGTGACACAAATCAAGACGATGCCTTATGACCTGATGACGCTATACGTGAGGGGAAGATAACTATACACAGAAAGTAGATAACTGAATACTGAATGACAGAAGACAACAACGATGAGAATTATCACTGGTGAATATAAAGGAAGGCACTTTGACGTGCCCCGCTCTTTCAAGGCAAGACCGACAACGGATTTTGCCAAGGAGAATATCTTTAATGTGCTGAACGCTTATCTGGATTTTGAGGATGCGGAGGCACTGGACTTATTCTCCGGCACAGGCAGTATATCGCTGGAACTGGTATCCAGGGGCTGCCTGCAGGTAATCAGCGTAGAGATGGACCGCGACCATCACCGGTTTATTCGGGAATGCCTAAAGAAACTGGATACAGAGCGCTGTATCCCGATACGCGGGGATGTATTCCTCTTCCTGAGAAGTTGCAAACAGAGTTTCGACTTCATCTTCGCCGACCCTCCTTATGCGCTCAAGGAACTAGTTACGATACCTGATGTCATCTTCTCCAAACCACTGCTGAAGGAGAACGGCATCTTCGTACTGGAGCATGGCAAGGACAATGACTTCAGCAGTCATCCGCATTTCGTGGAGCACAGGGCTTACGGAAGCGTAAACTTTTCTATCTTCAGATAAACAGTTTTCCGCTACAGCAGCGGTGCCAACAAACGGAGAATGCTCTCTGCCAAACGGGCAAAGAAACGGGGATGCCATCGACTGTCCATCTGCTGGAGATGGATGCACTGACGCTCATCGGACTCGAACAACTGGCGGAAACCGATGGCCGTATCATGGTCATACAGGAAGGCATTGCCCTCGAAATTATTCTCAAAACTGCGGAAGTCCACATTGGTGGAACCGCAGGTGGCAAGATTGTCATCACTCACCAATATCTTACTGTGCAGGAACCCTGCCTTGTAAAGGAGCACTTTGACTCCCGACTCAGCCACTTCCCGCAAAAAGCTGCGACCTGCCCAGTCCACAAAGCGGGCATCACAATACATAGGCACCATCACACGCACATCTATACCACCCTTGGCTGCCGTCTTCAGCGCAAAGAGCACTGGTTCGTTGGGCAGGAAATAGGGAGTCTCCATATACACGTACTTCTGTGCGCCCATGATGATGCGCACATATCCCTGCATAATCTCCGGTGACGGGGTGATAGGACTGCTGGTGACTATCTGTGCCAGGGGATGATACAGCAAGGGCGAGGGGGCTTCGGTCATTTCCGGATAATAACGGTGGTTGCTGATGAGGGTACGGTCCACAAAATACCAGTCTACCAGGAAGGCTCGCTGGAGTCCGTACACAGATCTGCCAGACAGGCGAAGCATGGTGTCACGCCACGGTTGTGTACGGGTGCCGCGGATATAACGGAGAGCGATGTTCATGCCGCCGATATATCCTACCTTACCATCTATAATGATGAGTTTACGGTGATTACGATAGTTTACCTTACTGGTGAACGACGGAAAACGGACGGGCAGGAAGGTGACTACCTCCACACCTTCCTCACGCATACGCTCAAAGAAATCGGCATGGACATGCCAGCATCCCACATCGTCATAGATAACGCGCACTTCCACTCCCTGTCGCACCTTGTCTATCAGCACATCGGCTATCAGGCTGCCCAGCGCATCATCCTCAAAGATGTACATATCCAGATGGATACTGCTCTTGGCAGCACCCAAATCGGCGATGAGACGGAGGAAGAATTCATCGCCCTCACGGAATATCTGCAAATTGTTATTGCCGAACGGCAGGGCCAGGTTCTGATTGATGAAGAGGTCGATAATCGGTTTATAGACGGGGGGAACATGAAGGTCATGCTGCTCCACAAATTCGAGCATCTGGCGCTTGGACAGTTGGTTCAGGCTGCGCTCACTCACGAGTCGCTCACGGCGATGACTGATGCCAAAAAACATATAGAATATCCATCCCACGAAAGGCACAAACACCATGACCATAATCCAGGCAACAGTCTTGGAGGGTTGGCGATTGTCCATGAGCACCTGAAAGGCGGTGATGAAGATGACCGTCCAATACAGAATGACACATAACAGATATAACTCTTGCATGGTTAATTTAATTGGCTATGACATCATTACCCAACTGGCGGGCTAGCTGGTCGCGCAACAGCTGCACATCTTTATATTGTGCCATCAGCTGCTTGATCTGCTCCATGTCTGAACCAACCTGTCGCAGTTGGTTCTGGACATCCTTGAGCCGCTGTTTCACTATATTCATTCGGAAGTCGAGCACCAGATGTTCCACTTTGGAACGGATGGTAACGGGCTTCTCCTGGATGGCAAGTCCCTTGCTCAACTGATACTTATTCACCGAGAGTTCGGTGGCCAGTCTGCTGATGTTCACATCGGGATGGCGCAGAAAATAGGCATCTGAATCAAAGTCGGGCTCACCGCTATGGGCTACAGCTTCTGCCAATATCTGCGTATAAAGCGGATTGGAGAAGTGCAGATCATCATTGGCAAAGTCAATATCGACAAACTGTGCCACGGTGAGGGAGATGAGCTGTCCGTCTTCCGTCTCCACACCGTCCATCATCACTTCACCGCCATGACGCACAATGGCCTGCACAAGCAGTCGCTCTATCTTATCATTCTCATGTGTAAACAGTTGGGAGAAGATGAGGGCAGACGGAGACTGCGGAGCCTCAGCGACAGCGGATGCGGGGGGTGCGGGGATTGCACCTGATGGGGATGCGATGGCAGATGCAGAGGTACCAGCTGCAGGATAAGTCTGTGACTGCAACCGCTCATTACGACGCTCATTGCGTTCATCCTCACGCAGTTTCTCCTCACGGCCACTACGGATAAAATTGTTCATGGTGCTGATAAGGGTCTGCTCATTGAGCTGCAGACGGGTGCTGCACTCGTGAAGATAGGTATCGCGGATAATCTGATTGGGGATGACGGAGATGCTCTTGATGATGCTGCTCACGGCTTCACTGCGCTTGATGGGGTCTGTGACACCACGAAGCATCATATCTGTCTTGAACTGCATGAAGTCGGTCTGATGCTCCTCGATGTACTGGCGCAGTTCATCAGCCGAATGTTTGCGACTGAAACTGTCGGGATCATCGCCGTCGGGCAGAAGCAGTACCTTGAGGTTCATGCCTTCTGCCAACAGCATGTCTGTACCGCGCATGGCAGCATGGATACCAGCCTCATCACCATCATAGAGGAGTACGATATTTTCCGTGAAACGATGGAGGATATGTATCTGATGGATGCTGAGGGCGGTACCAGAATTGGCCACCACATTCTCTATACCGCTCTGGTGCATGGCTATCACATCGGTATAACCCTCCACCATAAAGACGCGGTCTTCCTTGGCTATGGCACGCTTGGCCTGATAGAGTCCATAGAGCTCACGCTCCTTGTGGTAGATTTCGGAATCGGGGGAATTGACATACTTCTGCTGCACACCCTTGGTACGGGAATCGAGGAGTCTGCCGCCGAAAGCCACTACCTTGCCACTGACATTGAACCAAGGGAAGATTACTCTGCCCGCATAACGGTCCACCAATGCAGGCGGGTCTTCACGACGGTAACAGAGTCCGGTCTTGACGAGGAATTCTTCTTTATAGCCTTTCTGCAGGGCAGCGGTAGAGAGGGAATCGCGCTTGGGGAGGGCAAAGCCCAACTGGAACTTCTCGATGATATCATCACGGATGCTGCGACTGCGGAAATACTGCAGTCCGATGGCTCGTCCGTCTTCATGGTCCAACAGGATATGATGGAAATAGTCTTTCGCCCACTCATTCACGATGAACATGGACTCACGCTCACTCTGTTCCTGCTTCTCCTCTACACTCAGTTCACGCTCCTGTATCTCTATGCTGTATTTCTTGGCCAGCCAGCGAAGGGCTTCGGGATAGGTTATCTGCTCGTGCTCCATGAGGAAATTCACAGCATTGCCTCCTTTCCCGCAGGCAAAACAGTGACATATCTGCTTGGTGGGCGACACCATAAAGGATGGTGTCTTGTCGTCATGAAACGGACACAATCCTTTATAGTTCACTCCTGCTTTGCGCAGACTCACAAACTCCGACACCACATCCACGATGTCGGTAGCATCCATGATTTTATCAACTGTCGCTCGGTCTATCATATATCTTTTTATTCTTATCGGGAATCAATATTCCTCTATTTCAGATAATCGGCTAACGGCGAATGTATCTGCTTCAGCCCCTTAGCCACACTCTGTGCGTTCATCTGCGCGCCAATGAGTGATGTATGTGTGTGGTCATGATTGAAGTACTTGGCAGCCTTGGCCTTGCAGTTCTCTGTGATGGCCTGCTGCTCTTCCTTCGTAGCACCCTCTTTCTTGCTGGCAAATTTCTTATCAAGGAAATCGCCGGAGATATTATGAAGATCCACAAACTCCACGCCTGTGGCATCCACTACCTCGCGATACCACTTGCCATAACTGTCATTGCGACGCTCTATCTTGCCTGCTGGCCACTCATTACGAGGGGTGAGCGAAACGAGGATAGGTGTAGCACCCTTCTCACGTACATCCTGGATAAACTTCTTAAGATACCATCCAAAACTGTAAACGAGTTCGTTGCGGCCGTCATTCTCCATCTTATATACATGACAGGTATCTGTGGTTCCAGGCAGCACGCCACGCTCCTTCTTATCAGCTATCGGACAGATATCATTATGTCCGAACTCCAACAGTACAAAGTCGCCGGGACGGAGTGAGTTATACACCTGTTCCCATCTGCCTTCACGCAGATAACTGCGGGTGCTGCGACCTGCCTTGGCTACATTCACGGCCGTAATCTTACGGGCATCGAAGACGGTATTGGCCTGAGAGCCCCATCCCCACATGCCGTCTTTGTCCTTATCGGCATTCTTCACAGTGGAATCGCCTGTGATGAAGACTACGGGCTTACCCTGTTCGCGCTGTACGGCTACAGTATCGAGCGGTACATTGACCATCATCGCCTGCAAGGGGCGCAGAAGCGGATTATGGGAATAATAGATACCTTCCGCTGCACTGCGGGCATTCATCTCTGCACCGAAGATGCTGGAGTGAATCTGGTCGCCATAGAAGTGGTAATGCGCTTTCCATTTGCCATACTTATCCAGTTTGGCTCCTGATATATCATTCAAATCCACGAAAGGCACGCCCTCCTCTGCAGCTACATAAGCAGCCCATTCAGTCTGTGACTTGCGTACTATCTTGCCCTTCTCGTCATAAGCATATCGGGGAGTGAGTGACATCAGGATAGGATTAGCCCCTTTGGCTCTTATCTCGGCAATGTACTTGCGTAGATAACTGCCATAGCTATACACGGTATCTACCTTACCTGTCTCCTGTATCTTGCCTATCATCATGCTGTCCTTATAACCCGGAATCACGGCTCTGGCTCTGCCGCTGAAGAAGGGGCCGTTGTCATTATGACCGATGGACACAATCACCCAGTCACCTGGTTTGAGTGCCTGACGGATAGCTGGCCACAACTGATTATAAAAGGTACGCGTGGACATTCCGCCTAAAGCCTGATTCTCTACGCTAATCTTATTTCCATTATAATATTTATTGGCACAGAATCCCCATCCCCACTGTCCATTGCTTCCATCTCCTTTGGTACCGTTACGCATGGTAGAATTGCCTATCAGGAAGAGCACGGGGTTATTGCCCTTGCGCGTGGAGCCTGGTGCAGGACGTGACATGAGCGCCTGCGCAATGGAATCAGGAGTATTGTCAACCACATGGTTGACATCCTGAATCGGGTCAGGCAGATTGTCATAAGCCTGACCGAATGATGAGCCGATTGCCATCAAGGCAGCGGCCATAGTAGTAACTAGTCTTTTCATTTGTTTTTTTATTTTATTGTTTATCGTCTTTTGATTTCATACTATATTCTTGTAAGTTTTCACATTCGTAGATGCAAAGTTACTGCAAAAA
>DAIRCP010000006.1:7695-53015 GCA_036796635.1 Prevotella sp.
AAAGTTACTGCAAAAATTCGATTAAACGAACTGAATGAATATTTATTTTCATTTATGAGCGTAAGAATTTTGTTCTGCCGAGTTGCAGCCCAACCTGTTTGGAGTTACTTAATTTATTGGTAATCACTATAACTTTGTTTACCTCAACTGATTTCAGAATTGTATTCGTCCAGCAGCATCATGGAGATGTCTGCGAGCTATCTCAGGACGAAGGGCTTCCTCCAATGGAGTGCCAGGCGGATTGATACTCTCCACGGAACTGAAACCAGCCTGCAACAGTTGTTCGCACTGCGATATGCGACCTGATAAAAGATGAACGGGCACCTGCTGCGCGCGGGCATAATCGAGTACGACCGCGGGATACTTGCCCATCAGGGTCTGTGCATCGGAAGAGCCCTCACCGGTAATCACACAGGTGGTCTGCTGAAGCAACTCAGGGAAGCCTACTGTATCCAACAGCAGACGGGCGCCTGACTGACAGGTGGCACCCAGATACTGCATGAAAGCATATCCCAATCCTCCTGCTGCACCGGAACCAGGGAGCATGGAGGAATCTTTGCCAAAATGTATGGCGGACACTCGTGCAAACTTGGCAGCTCTGGCATCAAGCTGCTGCACCATATCGACATTGGCACCCTTCTGAGGAGCAAATACGGCAGCGGCACCCTGAGGTCCACAGAGTATATTGGTGACATCTGTACCTATCACGAAGTGACAGTCACGCAACGCGGTGATGTCATCAAAGTGGGCATCGCAGCGCAATCCTGTATCATTTGAAGATGGATTGCATGGCGCCAGATAATCTACTAAAGCCCGAATCATGCCAATACCGGCATCACTGGTGGCGCTGCCGCCCAAGCCTACGAGGAAACGATGGCAGTCATGATGCAGGGCATCTACTATCTGTTCGCCTACACCATAACTGGTGGCACGCAAGGGATTCAGTTCATCGGGATGCAACAGCGTGAGTCCGCTGCTCTGGGCTATCTCTATCACGGCGGTATCGCCCTTCTTCAGATAAGTGGCAGTGACACGGCGCATCAGGGGATCATGTACAGATACTGCCATGCGCTCACACTCCCACGTCTGGGCAAAAGCTTCTACCCACCCTTCGCCACCATCACTGGCAGTGACCTGCACAATATCGGCTTCAGGACACTGCTGATGCAGACTATCAGCTGCTATCCGGTTTGCATCGGCAGATGACAGACAGCCTTTGAAGGAATCGAAAGATACAATATACTTGGGATAATTCATCGTCTTATATATAAATAGGTGTTAATCTACTGCAAACTTACACATTTTCAACTGAATAGGCAAATAAAAGTGGAAAATAAAAAAAACGATGAATTCATGAAAACAGCAAACATTTCCTATTGAATAATCAAATGATGCAAACTGACGATAAAAAGTTGCACAAATCAACGTTTTTGTGCACAAATGGAAGACACATGTGCAGATTTTATTGATTTTCCGAACTTTTTCTTTGTTTCCCGATAAAAAATGACTACTTTTGCACCGCATTTTTTTGAAATTTCAAACTATAAAGAATAATTATGGGTTTAAAAATTGTAGTACTTGCTAAGCAAGTACCCGACACAAGAAACGTGGGCAAGGATGCGATGACTGCCGAAGGCACTGTGAATCGTGCTGCTCTGCCCGCTATCTTCAATCCTGAAGATTTGAACGCCCTGGAACAGGCTTTGCGTATCAAAGACCAGAATCCGGGCACATCAGTTGGAATACTTACCATGGGTCCTCCACGTGCTGGAGAAATCATTCGACAAGGCCTGTACCGCGGTGCTGACGAGGGTTGGTTGCTTACCGACCGCAAGAGCGCCGGTGCTGATACATTGGCTACTTCTTATTTTCTGGCTAAAGGTATCGAGAAAATCGGCCAGGTGGATCTCGTAATCGGTGGTCGCCAGGCTATCGACGGTGATACCGCTCAGGTAGGTCCACAGGTGGCTGAGAAGCTGGGACTGAACCAGGTGACTTACGCCGAGGAAGTATTAAAGGTGGAAAACGGCAAGGCTACAATCCGTCGCCATATCGATGGCGGTGTGGAAACCGTAGAGGCTCCACTGCCAGTAATGATAACCGTGAACGGAAGCGCAGCTCCTGCTCGCCCATGCAACGCCAAGCTGGTGATGAAGTACAAATATGCTACCTGCCCGATGGAGCGCAAAGGCGATGAGCCCTGGACAAACCTCTATGAGGAGCGCCCATACCTGACACTGGGACAATGGAGTATCGCTGACTGTGGTGCTGACGAAAATCAGTGCGGTCTGGCTGGTTCACCTACTAAAGTGAAGGCTGTGCAGAACATCGTGTTCCAGGCTAAGGAGAGCAAGACACTCACTGGTAAAGATGCCGATGTGGAGAGCTTGGTGAAAGAATTGTTGGACGAGAAGATTATTGGCTAAAATAAAGTTTTATGAACAACGTATTTGTATATTGCGAAATAGAAGGTACTGCTGTAAAGGAAGTATCTCAGGAATTGCTTACAAAGGGTCGTAAACTGGCCAATAAACTTGGTGTTGACCTGAACGCAATCGTTGCCGGTACCGGCATTAAGAATAAGGTGGAGGACCAGATTCTCCCTTATGGCGTAGATAAACTGTTTGTATTTGATGGCGAGGGCCTGTTCCCTTACACATCTGCACCTCATACTGATATTCTCGTTAACCTCTTCAAAGAGGAGAAACCACAAATCTGCCTGCTGGGTGCTACCGTCATCGGTCGTGACCTGGGTCCACGTGTGAGTAGTTCACTGACTAGTGGTCTGACTGCAGACTGTACTCAGTTGGAAATCGGCGAATATGATGACAAGAAGAGTGGCAAGCACTATGACAACCTGCTCTATCAGATTCGTCCTGCCTTCGGTGGTAACATCGTGGCTACCATCGTAAACCCTGACCACCGTCCACAGATGGCTACTGTACGCTCCGGCGTGATGCAGAAGGCCCTCTATGATGACAAGGCTAAAGGTGAAGTGGTTTATCCTGAAGTGGGTAAATATGTAAGTGCAGAAGCTTACGCAGTGAAGGTCATCGACCGTCACGTGGAAGAGGCTAAGCACAATCTGAAAGGTGCTCCTATCGTAGTAGCCGGTGGTTACGGCGTAGGCAGCAAGGACGGATTCAAACTGCTCTTCCAGTTGGCGAAGGAACTTCACGGTGAGGTAGGTGCCAGTCGTGCTGCAGTTGACGCAGGCTGGATAGACCACGACCGTCAGATCGGTCAGACTGGTATCACCGTACATCCAAAAGTATATATCGCCTGCGGTATCTCCGGACAGATACAGCACATCGCCGGTATGCAGGACAGCGGTATCATCATCTCTATCAATAATGATCCGGATGCGCCAATCAACAAGATTGCCGACTACGTGATTAATGGTACAGTGGAGGAAGTGGTTCCGAAACTGATTAAGTATTACAAACAAAACAGCAAATAACAATGGCAAACTATTATAGTGATCACCCAGAGATAGAGTTCCACCTGAACAACCCTCTGATGAAGCGCATCGTGGACCTGAAGGAAAAGGACTATGCTGATGCGAAAGATTTTGCCGATGCTCCTGTAAACTATGAGGATGCTATCGAAAACTACAAGCGACTGCTTGATATCACAGGCGACGTGGCTGCCAATATCATTGAACCTAACTCTGAGGCTGTAGACCAGGAAGGTCCACATCTGGAGAACGGTCGTATGATTTATGCCAGCAAGACATTCGAGAATCTGGACGCTACCCGTAAGGCTGGTTTGCATGGTATCTCCATGCCTCGCCGCTACAACGGTCTGAACCTGCCTAACATCGTATTCTCTATGGCCAGTGAGATTGTGTCTGCTGCTGATGCAGGTTACCAGAACATATGGAGTCTGCAGAGCTGTATCGACACGCTGTATGAATTCGGTACAGAGGAACAGCGCCAAAAGTACATTCCCCGTGTATGTGCCGGTGAATCCATGAGTATGGACCTGACCGAGCCTGATGCCGGCAGTGACCTGCAGCGCGTGATGCTCAAGGCTACTTACGATGAGAAGGAACAGTGCTGGCGCCTGAACGGTGTGAAGCGCTTTATCACCAACGGTGACTCTGACATCCACTTGGTACTGGCTCGTAGTGAGGAAGGTACAAGAGACGGTCGTGGTCTGTCTATGTTTATCTATGACAAGAATCAGGGCGGCGTGGACGTTCGCCATATTGAGAATAAGTTGGGTATCCACGGTTCTCCTACCTGCGAACTTACTTACAAGAACGCAAAGGCAGAACTCTGTGGCGACCGCAAACTAGGTCTGATCAAATATGTGATGGCACTGATGAACGGTGCCCGTCTGGGTATCGCCGCACAGAGTGTAGGTGTGGAGCAGGAGGCTTACAATGAAGGTCTTGCTTACGCAAAGGAACGTGCACAGTTCGGTCAGAAGATTATCGAGTTCCCCGCCGTCTATGATATGCTTTCACGTATGAAGGCAAAACTGGATGCAGGTCGCTCACTGCTGTATCAGACAGCCCGCTACGTAGATCTCTACAAGGCTCTGGAAGATATTCAGCGTGACCGCAAGCTCACACCTGAGGAGCGTCAGGAGATGAAGAAATACACCCGTCTGGCTGATGCCTTCACACCACTGGCTAAGGGTATGAACTCTGAATACGCCAACCAGAATGCTTATGATGCCATCTCTATCCACGGCGGTAGCGGCTTCATCATGGAGTATAAGAGTCAACGTCTGTATCGTGACGCTCGTATCTTCTCTATCTATGAGGGTACTACTCAGTTACAGGTGGTAGCTGCCATCCGTTACATCACCAACGGTACTACACTGGGCATCATCAAGGAGATGATGAACGAGGAAGTATGCGACTGCGTGAAACCACTGAAGGCTCGCGTGGAAAAGATGATTGCCATGTACGAGGATGCACTGAACTATGCCAAAGAGCTGAACAATCAAGAAGCTCACGATTTCCTGGCACGCAGACTGTACGATATGACTGCAGAAATCATCATGAGTCTGCTCATCATCAGCGATGCCAGTCGTGCTCCGGAACTGTTTATGAAAAGTGCACAGGTATATGTCCGCATGACAGAGGAAGATGTAATAGGCAAGAGTGCTTACATCAAGGCTTTCCATGTAGAGGATCTGGAAAGTTTCCGTGCTGCTCAGACTGAAACAGAGGCAGAAGAAAGTGCTGAATAAATCAGAAAATAGCACAGGACTGGCTGGATGCATCAGTTAATAGCCGTCAGTCCTGCTGCATGAAATAAAAAAAGAGAGTTAGCTCAATCGGCTGACTCTCTTTTTTTATATTATAAAACCACGCAGGATGGGATATTGGCCCATACTATATGGAATCTAATGCTATTATGGTTGACACAGTGCATGACATACACGGTCCTGGAAACTGCGACCGTTACGCTCATGCATAAGCCCCTGATTCATGATGGAAAAGCACAATACATGTCCATTGGAGGCCGTGCAATAGCCAGCCAAAGTGGAAACGCCCGTCACTGTGCCTGTCTTGGCATGAACATTACCACTGGTAAAGGAATTGCGCATACGATGACGCAAGGTTCCGTTCTGACCGGCAACAGGCAGAGAAGGATACAGATGAAGATATATATTACTGTTGGCATAAGCATATCGCAAAAAAGCCACTTCCAGTTCTGGACTCACATAATTATACAATGACAGGCCACACCCATCAGCAAAGTAATAGCGACTGGGATCCAAACCAAACTTTCTGACCATCTGCTTGATATAGTTACGGGCATCTGTCGCCTTGGCCGGACGGTTGCCCGATGCAGCAGCCAACTGATAATACAATGACTCGGCATAGAGATTATCACTTTCCTTCATCATCTTCATCAATATCTGGTCGATGGTATGGAAACGTGTACACAGGTGATTTTTCTCACCCGATACGCTCCTGCTAATGGAGTCATTATAGACAAAGACGATGCCCGCATCCTTCAATTCCTGACGGAAACGCTCATCAAATTGGTCCTTGCGACCATACACAAGCGGAGAAAGCACGGGATTGTCATCATCCCAACACCATCCTTCACCCATCAGATTATCATCCTTCATAGACTTATCCATCACCAGATTACCCAGGATGCTATCTACGCCCATCCGGTGAATGCTCTCTATAAAAGCATTCATATCATCGGAATTGAAACGAGGGTCGAAACCACCCACGCAATAGATGTTGCCCTTGAGCGTATGATTGATGATTCCACCGGAATAATACAGGGAAGTGCGGAACTGGTATCCACCACCCAACTTATCGATTGCAGCCACAGCAGTAATCATCTTCATCGTGGAAGCAGGACGCATTGTCTGCTTTTCATTATAGCTGAACAGAATACTGTCTGCCGACAGGTCGTACACCTGCAGTCCCACCTGTGAAGTCTGGAACATATTATCCTGCAACAGACGAGTGAGACGGGCACGCACATTCTGCGGCCAGGGCAAAGCGTTGGCTGCATTGCTGATAGAATCATTCGACAGAGAATCTACCTCTGTAGAGTCATTGTCATCCGTTTCTGTATCGTGATACGTAAAGTCGTTGTTCTGCGCCTGCAGATGAACGGCTACGAAAATGAGCAAAAAAATGATGCATTTCTTCATAACGGCTGCAAAGGTAGCTATTTTTTTGCGTTGATATATAAGTATTTAAATAAAATTATAAGTAAAAAAGTGAAAAATTCTCGCATCACATCAGTCTAGCTATTGAAAATTATGTATCTTTGCATCCCGTAAGGATATCCTACAACAAAATTATTATGGTTTACAAATACGATTTTTTGATTATCGGAGCCGGTGTAGCCGGCATGAGTTACGCGCTGAAGGTGGCACGTGCCCACAAAGGAACAGTGTGTATGATTTGCAAGACATCTCTTGACGAGGCTAACACGTCGTTTGCACAAGGTGGTGTAGCATCGGTAACCAATCTGGAACTGGATAACTTCGAAAAGCACATCGAGGATACGATGATTGCCGGCGACTATATCAGCGACAGAGCTGCCGTGGAACAGGTGGTGAGAAGTGCTCCTGAACAAATCAAGGAACTGGTAGACTGGGGCGTAAACTTCGACAAGAAGGACAACGGCGCCTACGACCTGCACAGAGAAGGCGGTCACTCGGAATTCCGCATTCTGCACCATGCAGACGATACGGGTGCTGAGATACAACGAGGTCTGATGGAGGCTGTACGCAGCAATCCAGACATCACCATCAAGGAAAATCATTTCGCTGTGGAAATCATCACACAGCATCATTTGGGCGCACGCATCACGCGCCGCTCTCCCCATATCCAGTGCTACGGTGCTTATGTACTGAACCCTGATACGGAGAAGGTAGATACGTATCTGAGTAAGGTGACGCTGATGTGTACAGGTGGCTGCGGTGCCGTATATCAGACGACAACCAATCCTATCATCGCTACCGGCGATGGTGAGGCAATGGTTTATCGTGCAAAGGGTACGGTAGCTGATATGGAATTCGTACAGTTCCACCCTACTGCACTCTACCACCCCGGTGAGACGCATCCTGCCTTTCTTATCACAGAGGCAATGCGTGGATACGGCGGCATCCTCCGTCTGCCTAACGGTGAATCCTTCATGGAGAAATACGACAAGCGCTTATCGCTGGCTCCACGTGATATCGTGGCTCGTGCCATCGATAAGGAAATGAAGATTCACGGTCTGGACCATGTGTGTCTGGATGTGACTCACAAGGACCCAAAGGAAACGAAAAAGCATTTTCCGAATATCTATCACAAATGCAAAATGATAGGTATCGACATCACTACGGATTATATTCCCGTCCGTCCTGCTGCCCATTATATGTGCGGTGGTATCAAGGTGGACCTAAACGGGCAGTCGAGCATCGAACGGCTATACGCCATCGGTGAATGTTCATGTACTGGTCTGCACGGTGGCAACCGTCTGGCAAGCAACTCCCTGATAGAGGCTGTAGTCTATGCGGATGCTGCTGCCAAACACTCCATCGAACATGCAGAAGAGTATGACTATAATGAGGCCGTACCTGAATGGAATGATGAGGGAACGATGACCAATGAGGAGAAGGTGCTGATTACTCAGAGCGTAAGGGAAGTGGGACAGATTATGTCCAACTATGTGGGCATCGTGCGCAGTGACCTGCGTCTGCACCGTGCATGGGACCGTCTGGATATGCTCTATGAGGAGACTGAACGACTCTTCAAACGTGTAAAAGCCAGTCGTGACATCTGCGAACTCCGCAATATGATTAATGTAGGTTATCTCATCACCCGTTGGGCATTGGAACGTAAAGAATGTCGCGGACTACATTACACCATCGATTATCCTGTACATGCTTACGACAAGAAATAAACCTGATTCATCAATCAGTTGACATTGACAATAAGAGCTCATTCCCTAAAAAAGGATGAGCTCTTACTGTTTTGGTATTTTATCTTGTCAGTGAGAATTTCAGACTTAATCCAAAATCATGCGTTGTTGTAGGATAACTACTGGACGACAACAATGGTGTATTGGTCTGACGATCATAATAAGCACTCAGCGTGAGCAACTTGGACAACGTATAATCTGCCATGAATGACATCTTGAAGGCAGAATTACCACTGCTTGCTGCACTGGTACGGGTAGCTATATCACGCGTGATGGCTGCCTGCTTACGGAATGATATATCAAGACGCAGATTCAAGTCATGGTTCACACCACTTCTATTATTAGTCTGGGTGGCCTGATTTTGGTTTTTATTGTTTTTGTTCTTACTGCCCTGGTAATTACGTATCTTGCGCGAGGTATTACCTCCAAAGAGATTGAAGTTACTGAGCTTATAAGCAGCACCCACTACCCAGTCATTGGAACGGCTCTCATTGAGTTGTACACTCGTCATGGACAGATTGACCACACGCGTGATATTGTACTTTAAGTTGAGGGTGAGATTATTTTCCAATGTTACATCCATACCCAACAATGGTGAAAAACTTTCGTTCAGACTCACACTGCTGATATTGTACATGGAACTAGGTGTAGGATTACCAGTCGTAGCATTCTTCACAAATCCTATACCATCCATATACTCACGATAGGTGCTGTAAGTGGAATAACTACCCACAGCAAATACACTCTTATAAGCATGGTTGATATTCACGCTCTTGAAATGGTCTCGGAACCAAGGTAACTTACCCAGCCCACTGTATCTAATGGTCCAGTTAGGCAACAGTTTTCGGAGTGTAGGGAACAGTTCCAATCCACCGCCACTGCTTGTATAGGCTTCCAGGAAGGCTGGTATCAGCACATCTCCACTGTATTGGTCCACTGTACCATAAGCAGAGTTATAAGGCAGTCCCGCCACACTTGTAATAGCTGTACTTCCGGCTGTGGTACCTATCGGATATACAGAGTTGGCATACTGCGCCTGCACACGTGCCTGATACGTACTGATAAGGTCACAGAACTTATTGAATGAAGCCGATGTATATCCATTGTTGGCATTACCCATTCCTTCCAAAGCACTCTTCAGACTGATGGTAGTCATGGTGAATGAACCACTCTGGGTAGTTGGCATTCCCTCATACACAAACTGGATACTGCGAGCTTTGGTTGATGTGCGTGATGCGGTCAGATCTATCTTCAAGTCACGTGCCGGTTCCAGGGTCATCTTGATCTGCAAGTCTTCTGTACCACTAGTCGTAGCAGGTGTAGTAAGTGCGCTGTCAGTGAGCAGCCAACCATTATTATAGGCTTTCTGCAGATAACTGTCATTTATCATACCGAAAGCAAAATCAAGTCCAGGTGACATCAGACTACCTGTACGCTGTCCGAAAGCATCACCCACATTAGGCATGAATCCAGGCAAGGTCATACTGTACTGGTTACGATAGCTGATGCCGACATTGCGCACCATCATCAGAAAGCGCGTAGCATACTGGACGGGCGAATACCACCACTGCTTATCCAGTGGGTCTTTTGGCGTAATGCTCAGTTTTATTCTTAAGCTGTCCAGATTCTTAATCAATATCCGATTATCATCTAATACCTTATATTTTACAGGATATACCTTGCCGTCTATCGTCTTGGCAGTCACATAAAGTCGCTTGGACTTCTTATTGTGCGTGATGGTGACTGTAGTATCCTTCTTAAGCAGCAATTCTCGCTGATATGTGTTCTTGTTTATCGGCAGTTCCTTCTTTTCCTTGTCATCGTCCTTCTTAACCTGAGCATTGTTCTTATCTGCCAGTGCATTTGCAGCGCCATTGTCTTTACCCTTTCCGTCCTTGGTATCTTTTGCCTTATCCTTGACGGTAGGAGTCTTCGTCTTGCGCTTCGGTTCATACTGCTGAACCTTTTTGAAACGTTCATTAGTCTTCTTCAGGAAAGGTATATGATTGTACAGTTGCTCCATATTCCATGTGGAGTTGATAGTGTACGTACGGTTGCTGGCTATCGTATTGCCCAGCGTGGTACTGTCTTCAAGCAATGTACCACGCTGCCAGGAATAATTAGAGGTGTACTGCGCATCGGCATTCATCCAGTCAAGAATAGGCAACTTGTTGAGCGGTAACTGATATGACAACGTGAACTGCTGCTGATAATCCAGTGGTGTACCCAGATTGCGGATACTGCGCCATACAGAATCCTTCCATGCTGTATAACGATCGGGGTAACGGTCCTTGTTCACAGGTGTGTAAGGTTCCTCTATCTCTGCATGAGTGGCTGTACTGATGTTCATGTGCAGGTTTTTGGTCAAATCCCAGCGCATGGAGAAATCGCGGTTCCATAGGAAGGAAGAACTCCACGTCAGCGGTAACTGCGAATTCTCGGTACTTTCCATATCGCGCTCCTGCAATTCCTCATAACTGCGGGTTATCTCACTGTTGAATGCGATGCTCTGCGGCAGATAGTTCACACCAAATGCCTTCGGGAATTCAAGCCATTTGCTCTTGCCCTTCAACTTCTTAAACGGTTCGAAAGTCTTATATACTGGTGTATAACTATAGTTCATAGAACCTCGCCAACTATCCACCTTCTCATATACGGTAGTCTCACCAGTGGTATTACTGTGCGAATGGCTGTAGGAGAAAGCAAAATTGGCAGGGTCGTAAGGCATTGGATGACGCTTAGTCTTAATACCAACCCGTACATTGGACAGAGAGAAATTGGTAGTAGTCACCTTCTTCACAGCAATAGACTCAATAGAATCACGTTCTGCCTGTGTCTTCATCAGATTCAGGGATTCATCCAGTTTCAAATCAGTGTCAAGCGGATTATATTTAGGACGGGTTTCCTCCTTGGTGAGCGAGTAATACAGTGGTGCTGTCACCTTTGCTTTGTCTGGGAAGAACTTGCCCAGTTCCAAATTGGCTGTCACACTATATGTGCGATAATTATCCGTAGTACGCTCAGTCACGCCTTCCTCGATTCCGCCAAAACCTTCTGTCACATATTTACCGGTTACATTCACTGTACCGAAATCAGACAATTGCACATTCAGATTACCAGATGCAGCCCAACCACCTTTGTTGTTCACATCCAGCAGACGTAACTCATTCACCCATACCTCTCCCGTCTTTGGAGTACTAGCACCAGAGATGTTACGCACACCTATCATCATGGTCTTGATTTCTCCCAGCGACGGATTACCCATAATTTTCACGGTATTGTTGGGTTTATTGTTCTTGGTATCCTGAGCTGTATATTCCATACTGTAAGAAGCACCGCCATTATTACGTGCTGCATTACGCTCTTTCTTCAAATCAGTAAATACGCTCAAGTCCACATCCAACATATTATCAGCTGGCCATACTTTCTCACGGTCCGAAGAGGAATACTTGTCATATTGTCCCCAAGTGGTGAGTGAAAGTGGTATCTGATACTCATAATAGTTATTCTTATAGTCACTGCCCAAACGAATAAACACAGCCAAATCGCCATTCTCCAGATTCGTGGTATTCGGATCCATGGAGTTGGCATGGACAAACATCTGCAGACGGTTGTACTGGCGCACGTCCAATGTGGTGTTCTTATACACTGCTTTGGCAGAACCACGTCCCAGATTATGCACGGTCAAATCCAATGCCTGTTCATTACTCTCCACCAACTGGGGCTGTGATGGGTCAGTCACTCTACTGATACCTGGAGGCAACACATAGTTTACCGGCTGTTTGTCATTGTATTCGTCGATGTTCACGGCACTGGTGGTCATCTCACCGGAATTACTGGAAGCAGCACCGGAAAGGTTCTTGTCGTATGTTCGCCATTCTCCACGCACCAAGTCCATGCTACCAAAACGGAGTACGATGGGCTGTTCAAATCCATCCAGATACATACGCATGAAACGGATGCTGGAGAAGTCAGAGATACTTCCCTCTTTGTTGGTATAAGATGTGAGCGGAATGCGGAACTTATACCAATTCACCTTTTCATTTGCATTATTGCGAAGAGCCGGTGTTGTGGTACGGATATCCGTACAATAAGGAATCGTTGTATAGCTTTCCGGTGTCAGTTTGGTAGGATCCAAATCCACCTCATATTCAAAGTACCGCTCATATTCATTCAGCGTATAGTCCTGATTGATATCCTCCACATCAGGAGTCGTCTTATAAGAGGTATCATAACTCTCCGTCTCATTATCCGTATCAGGCGAGTTTCCCTGCGGATTATTGATTCGCTTGTATCGGTTGAGGATGCTGGTTTGATTGTTATCAAAGTCAGAACCGCGATAATAATGGTAATCATCATTAGCGGGGTCAGCAGCCCATGCACTTCTGATACTGTCATTGGTCACCTTGGGCAATACATTCTGAATAAAGTTCTGATAACTGTCAAAACTCTGTTCCTCGGCATCCGTCAGACCGTTATAACCTACATCCTGTTTCACTCTGGAACCTGTGGTAGTGGCAAAAGCATAAGTCTGGGTGGCCTGCACGGGCACCTTACCCCAGACGGTGGTCTGTGTGGAACTGGTTCCGTCCACCGGCATACCACTTTCATAGAATTTCTTGCCGTCCTGCAGGATATCCTCACTGACCTCACCCAGATCAAAGAAGACCTTACCGGTAAGTTTGGTGTCATTACCCGTTCCACGGGTATAGATATAGGGATCCAACAACCAGAATTCGATATATTCTATATTGGCATTCTCAAAGTCAGTGGTTTCCAACTTGCGCATCATTCCACCCCAGTTTTGTGCAGGATTAGGCAATGTTCCATCCGACTGGATATTCGGATTGAAATTATACGGTCCGCGCTCAGAAGGATAGTAAGCCACATTCATACAACTAATAGTGGAAGTGGCACCACTGTAAGAACTCTGGTCACGGTTAGGATAGAGTTCACGCACAGGTACCTCTCTCACATAGTGATTACTCAGTTGGTTAAGGTCTGAACGGATATGCGCTGGTGTCAGCGAACTTCCCTGATAGGTGAAGATGGGATCTACAGTGTACCAGGCCATCTGTGCACGCTTGTATCCGCTTTCCAGTGTCGTCTTATTATAAGAGTTGTCTCTATCAAGTATGGATGTAGGCACACTGGACAGCACCCATGATTTAGGTTCCATCACATCAACACCGTTCTTCGTATTCTCAAAGTCATCGATATAGGATGCATTATCCTGCGTACCACTATTGGTACCAGCTATCAACTGAGCAAATTCGCCGGTGAAGGATATCTGCGAAGGTTGCGTAAGATGCAAGAACGGTATTTTGTCGAGCACATTAGTAAGCCATTGGCTCTCTGTTTTCCAGTTGATGTTCAACCCCCAAAGTGTATTCTTGAGCGGTTCACTGCCCATGGTCACTTTCGAAGTTAATGTCTGTTCACTGAGGTGCTGCAGCGTACCGCCTATCTGGAAGTTCTTTGAGAAGTCATATTCCCAGTTCAAGCCCAACATGGTCTTGCGCTGCATGCCATAATCGGTATTACTCTCCAGACTCACACTCACATTGGTACCTGCATCGATGATGCTCTGATTCAGTATCGTCACCTCACCGGCAGAATAATCCACACTATAGTCGGTTCCTTCCGTCAGTGTCACGCCACCAGCAGTAACCACAACAGAACCCTGGGGTACATTGTAGGCACCCAGAGAAATGACATTCGCCGATGTACCCTTAAACTGCCCCACCAACATGAACTTATCTTTCTCTGCCACCTGTTTGGCCTGCGTCTTGGTGGTATCATACAGTTCGGTGAAAGCATACTTTTTGGCAATGACAGCAGGAACTCCTGCAACTAGCAACTGATTGAACAAAGCGGTACCGAATGGTTCTGCGGTAGGGAAGAAAACACGGCCGCTGCTTACGGTATATCCATCCACATAATCGAAATAACCATTTGAATTACTGTGGTTGTTATTATCCAAACGGTCGGCTCCCATCAGTCTGATAAGTGGTGTCTGTTTGGTCTGAAGTTCGGGTATATAAGTAAGGTACACACCCGTAGTGTCACTTTGGTATTTCACATCCAAACGGAACTTGGTCTTCTCGATGGATGAAGCTAGATAATACACATTCTTCATCATCAGTCGCCAGTTGTTCTGGATAGGCGAATTACTGGTGTTCTTCAGTGATTTCACGATGAGGGCTTCCGATGTGGTGGTACGGTCGGACGAAAATTCTCCAACCTGATAAGTCTGACCGTTCAGTGTATATTCATAAGCCACAGCCAATACCTGATCGGTCTGCAGCGCCGTCTTCAGGGAAATGTATCCCAATGACGTATTCAGTGTATATTCAGATGAGGACAACAGTCGGGCACTCTGCACCTTCTCATAGTCAGCGCCACCAGTATATGCAGATAAAGCCGTACTAGATTGGTCTATATCACGCACATTAGGCAGGTTGACCACAGTGGAATAAAGTGAGCTCACATTATTGTAAGGAGCAGTAGTCTCCGTATACTTTGAGGCGTTCACATTCTGTTCACCCAAAGCACCAAAGGCTATCACATTACGTGAATTGCTGGTCGTACCCGTCTTATTGGTTATCCATACCTCACAACGTGTTATCTTGATACCACTGGATATGTTAGGTAACTTAGACATCCATCGATCGTAATTCAACCGGAAATAATGGGAGAGGAAGAAGTGGCGATTTTCTTCATAATTGGCTACATCTATCTCAAACGGTGTAGTCTGCGTACCGCCCTTGGATGATACGCTCTTGGTGGTGGAGTTCTTCTGCGAGAGCACCGTCTGCAATTTGAGTTTGCCGAATTGCAAATCAGTACGGATACCGAAGAGTGAAGACGCACCTTTCACCAGAGAGTTGTTGCTAGGGAAAGTCACATTACCTGCTTCCACCAGTTTCACGATTTCATCTTCCTTGCCCTCATACTTCAACTTGATGTTTTTGGTGTCAAAATCAAAGGTAGCATCGGTATTGTAGTTCAGGTTCATGTTTACCTTGTCACCCACCTTACCATTGAGGTTCAAATTGATTTTCTCGTCAAAGTCCATCGCAGTAGTCTTTCTATTTCTGATAGGCAGCGATGGGTTTTCTATGTTCTTCAGTGTAGCACCCAGTTTCAGTTCGGCAGTACCCTGTGTCTTGATACGTACACCACCGGGACCGAATATTTTCTCGGCAGGTCCCAAATCAAATTTCATATCAGAGAAGCTAAACTTCTCCTTGCCCTTATTGGCCACATCCTCTGCATTCTTCTTACGGAAGAAATCGCTCATTTCCTTCTTTTCGCTCCACTTGCGGTATTCATCTGGCGACATAAGCACAGGCGTGTTCAGATAACTGTCGCCTATTTTCGAACCGATATAATATTCATTGAGGGAATCATTATAGATTACCTTCTGCATGATATTTCCAGGTGTTTTCAAGTCCAATGCACTGGTATCCAGGTCACTGGTCACAATCGGTACAGTGCGTTTGATTTTCCAGCGGGTGTGATGATTGGCAGTGGTATCCGCAGGCGGAGTCATCTGCATAGGGGCATATTCGTATGGAGTCATAGAGTATGAACGGACAAACATCGTAGCCACAGCAGCAATGCTTATCATCATGATCAATATGTAAACTCCCAGTCTTTTCACTTTATCTGTTTAAGTGCCAGTTTCACCACTTCCTCTACAGGTGCCTGAGGCTTCTCGGTAAGGATAGCCACCACCACCTTCTGCGATGGAGCGGGTGCGAATCCCAACATGGTAAGTGCACTCACAGCCTCATCCTTCACGGCATTGTTTACCGGTGCATCCATCATGCCGCCTGCCGGTATCTCGTCTGTAATGCCCAGTGCCACGATCTTGTCGCGCAAATCGATGATAATACGTTGTGCGGTCTTTAGTCCGATACCCTTTATCGACTTGATTATTCGCTCATTACCTGTGGAAATGGCATTACATAATTCACCTACACTCAGTGATGAGAGCACCATGCGGGCTGTATTGGTACCCACGCCTGATACGGAGATGAGCAGTTCAAACAGTTCACGCTCCTTCTTGCTGTAGAATCCGTAAAGAAGATGCGCATCTTCACGGATTGCCTCATAGACGTACAATTTCACGTCCTTCTTGCCTTGTATGGCAGTGTATGTAATGAGCGATATATTCAGTCCGAATCCTACGCCTGCCGCTTCAATCGTCGCTAAAGCAGGAGTAAGCTCTGTGAGCTCGCCCTTGATATATTCTATCATCGATATCTGTCTTTTTGTATATACATAAATAATAACGAACCTATTATCCGAATTATTGTATGTCATCCTGTAAAATATACGCATCAGCGGGATATTGCATAAACAATCAAGTACCGTATACCTAAAATCGTAAGCAAATGGCACTAATATGCTTTCAAATTCGTAATATTATCGTTTTTTTAGATAAAAAAGTAGCTGAATGCGAACTTTTTTCCATCTAATAGTGTAAATTTGCAACCAAGAAATAGATTTTCAAACAACTAAAAATAAACTAATGAAAAAGATTAGAGCCGCCGTAGTGGGTTACGGCAACATCGGCCAGTACACTGTACAGGCATTGGAGGCAGCTCCCGATTTCGAGATTGCAGGTATCGTACGCAGAAATGGTGCAGCTAATAAGCCTGCAGAACTCGCTGCATATGAGGTAGTAAAGGACATCAAGGAACTGAAGAATGTAGACGTGGCTATCCTGGCTACTCCTACCCGTAGTTGTGAGGAATTTGCCAATCAGATTCTTCCGCTCGGTATCAATACCGTTGACAGTTTCGATATTCACACCAATATCCGCGGTTATCGTGAGCGTCTGATGGAACTTAACAAAAAGACCAATACAGTAAGTGTTATCGCAGCTGGCTGGGATCCGGGCTCTGATTCTGTGGTTCGTACCCTCATGCAGAGTCTTGCTCCAAAGGGACTTACATACACAAACTTCGGTCCTGGTATGTCTATGGGCCACTCAGTATGTGTTCGCAGCAAGGCTGGTGTGAAGAATGCGCTCTCCATGACAATTCCATTGGGTGAGGGTATCCATCGCCGTATGGTTTACGTAGAACTGGAAGACGGTGTCAAACTGGAGGATGTAACTGCTGCCATCAAAGCTGATCCTTATTTTGCAAGTGATGAGACTCACGTATTCGCTGTCAGCAGCGTAGATGAAGTTCGTGATATGGGTCACGGTGTGAATCTGGTACGCAAGGGTGTAAGCGGCACTACACAGAACCAGCGTCTGGAATTCAATATGAGCATCAACAACCCTGCACTCACCGGTCAGGTATTGGTCAATGTAGCCCGTGCTTCCATGAAGCAGCAGCCAGGTTGCTACACCATGATTGAAATCCCCGTTATCGATATGCTCCCAGGTGAGCGAGCTGACTTGATTGAGCACCTCGTATAATCCAGATTCTGGATATACTGATACAAAATAGAGTGGTTTCATTGGAATCCACTCTATTTTTTGTATGTTGAAGCCTACTCCTTAAATAATCTTAAATTACAGTACTATGTATTACAAGGTACTATAATTATACCTATATTTGCAGCTGCAAACCCATTTAGGGTAATAATGAGCAGATATGAATATAGAGAATGCAAAATCACAAATGCGCAAAGGTATGCTGGAATACTGCGTACTTCTACTGCTGAAGCAGAGGGCTCTGTACGCCAGCGACATCATTCAGCAACTGAAGGATGCCCAACTGCTCGTGGTGGAAGGCACCCTCTACCCTTTGCTCACACGACTGAAAAATGACGGACTCCTCACTTACGAATGGCAGGAATCTACACAGGGTCCTCCTCGCAAATATTATGTCATCAGTAAGGCGGGTATCAGTTTCCTCGACGGACTGAACTCCGCCTGGATTGAACTGAACCAGACTGTCGATTATCTAAAGAATAACTAAAAAAACATCCATCAGACATGAAAAAGAATTTCACGGTAAATCTCAGTAATCGCCTCTTCCAGATAGATGAAGATGCTTACGATGTATTACAGCACTACATTGAGTCTATTCACGCTCACTTCAAATATCAACAAGGGGGCGAGGAAACTGCCAATGATATAGAGGAACGCATAGCTGAACATTTCGATGAAATCAAATCGAAAGGATATGTGGCCATCACCATTGAGAATGTACGCCAAGTGATTGACATCATCGGAACTTTCGGGGCGGAAGATACGACGGAACAGGCTCAGGAAAATGCGACAACTCAGACGGAGAACCAAGGTTTCCAACAGGATAACAGGCAATACGAACAGCAAACTGAGTCGCAGACTGACAATAGTAACGGGCAGTCGCAGGAGTCAGATGATTATATATTCAGCCATCTCAAAGGGAAAAAGTTTTACCGTAATCCCAAAGACAAGATGGTGGCTGGTGTGATGAGTGGTCTAGCCAGATACTTCGGCGGTGACGTGACACTATGGCGACTTGCTGCCGTCATCTTCTCACTCATCTTTATGGGTACTGGCATTGTGGCCTATCTGGCTTGTGCGCTCATCATACCAGAAGACCCTACTCTCACAAATCGCAGAGGCAGGAATCAAGGCACTGATACGTTTGGCACCAGCAGTAATACTGAAAATGGGCCGATGAATGACGCAGCGATGATGGAACCTAAGAAACATGGTTGTCTGGGCACCTTCGTAAAAGTGCTGTTCATCCTCCTCGCTATTGGCATCATGGTCACTGTCGTCACTTCCATTCTGTCGATGCTGGGATTAGGCATTGGCTTCGCATCCATCCCTTTTGGATTGACGCCATCTGATTGTATAGACGGACCCTTTGGAATATTGGGTGGCGTGAGACATGCAGTGCAGTTTATTTCCTTTGTCATAATTATCTTCATACCTGTTTATGTTTTCCTGCTGCAAAGGAAAGTGAGACAAGGACTGGCCATGCCGATGAGCAAGAATAAGCGAATCATTCTGTTCATCTTGTGGCTCTGCATGCTCTTTGTATTTCTGCAGGCATCATCCGGTTTGACATTCAATTGGTCTTACAACAGTACACGCTTCATCAGCCCTTTCAACAAGCCTTGAAGTATCAACACATGGACTTACCATAAAGAATAAGGTAAAATACTCAACCCTACACCTTTTTTTGCTTAATTTGCTTAAATACAGCATTTTAGGTTTCAGAACCCTTCACCATCCCTTCACCATCCCTTCACCCCTTTGGCGATCAAGGTAGCAATATAGGGGTATATTGCAAATGCGGATTATATATCCAGACATTGTAAAGTATGCAAGTAGCCTTGCAATATACCCCTATATTGCAAGGCTACTTGCATACTTTACGGAAGAGAATAAGCTATGTTGCAATCCTTGTTCCATTGTAAATGAGTAGAGTTGGTGAATGGTTCTGAAACCTAAAATGCTGTATTTAAGCAAATAAAAATGTAGGATCCGTGATTTTTCAAAATAAAATCATTCTTAGTAAAATCCGGTAAAGAGGAGACAAACGAGAATATCAGTAGAAAACTTATTTCTACCCTATGTGCAATTAAAACCCATCATTTGTCATCATCAAGTTTTTTATAGACTTTTTCATGACAAATGATGGGACTATATGATACAGCAGGTATCAGTACCTGCTGCTTAATCTACTTTTGGCACACAAGCAAGATACTTCTGAATTTCCTCATCAGAAATATCATAGTTTCGCAGGTCGCCATTGATATAACTGTCATAAGACGGCATATCTATCAGGCCGTGACCGGAAAGATTGAAGAGGATAACAGTTTCCTTGCCCTCTTCCTTCGCTTTACGGGCCTCACGGATTGTAGCGGCGATGGCATGACAACTCTCCGGTGCAGGGATGATGCCTTCTGTACGTGCAAAGAGCATACCTGCCTCAAATGTTTCGAGCTGCGGAATATCTACACCATGCATTAATCCATCCTTAATCAACTGAGAGATAATCATACCAGCACCATGATAACGCAAACCACCTGCATGAATATTGGCAGGCTTGAAATCATGACCTAAGGTGTACATAGGAAGTAATGGAGTGTATCCAGCTTCATCACCGAAGTCATACTCAAACTTACCACGAGTCAACTTAGGACAGCTATTTGGTTCTGCTGCGATAAACTCAGTATCCTTGTGCGTGCCGTCGAAAATATGACGCATGAATGGGAATGCCACGCCACCGAAATTACTGCCGCCACCAAAACAGGCAATGACTTTATCAGGATATTCACCAGCCATCTCCATCTGCTTTTCAGCTTCCAGTCCGATGACGGTCTGATGAAGTGCCACATGATTCAACACACTTCCTAAGGTATATTTACATCCCGGAGTTGTTGTAGCCAACTCAATAGCTTCACTGATGGCAGTACCTAATGAACCTGGATGTGTGGGGTCGCGTGTGATAATGTCCTTACCGGCACGAGTAGACATGGATGGAGAACCTTCTACCGTAGCTCCGAATGTACGCATAATAATGCTGCGATAAGGCTTCTGCTGCATGGTAATCTTTACCTGATATACAGCAGCTTCCAGTCCGTAGAGTTTGGCTGCATAACTCAGTGCAGCACCCCACTGTCCGGCACCAGTTTCTGTTGTTACATTGGTATCGCCTTCCTGTTTGCAATAGTAGCACTGAGGAATGGCGGAATTAATCTTATGTGAACCCAACGGATTAGTGCTCTCATTCTTAAAATAGATATGAGCAGGCGTGCCAATGGCTTCCTCCAGCGCATAAGCACGCACCAGAGGTGTAGAGCGATAATAGGTATATTTATCTAATACCTCTTCAGGGATATCTATCCAAGCATGTTCAGTATCCAGTTCCTGTTTGGAACATTCTTTATTGAAGATGTGTGACAGGTCATCAGCATTCAGAGGCTGATGTGTAGCTGGATTAAGGGGTGGCATAGGCTTGTTGGGCATGTCAGCCTGGATGTTGTACCACTGTGTAGGAATGTCTTTTTCCTGAAGTAGAAATTTCTTTTGTCTTCTCATAATTGTATCGCTTTTTAGTTTTTGTACTGTATTTGGTGTACAAAGATAGAGAATTAATTTGGAAAATCCTTCATTATTCTACAGGAATTACATAAAATTTTCGTTCTGTTTTGAAATCCACCATCCATTGGTCTAGGATAATATGGTCATCCAATGCACAGATAACAAGGGTATGAGTGCCTTTCGAAAGCGTTACAGGCGTCTCTTTGAGTGCTTGTCCGCGCAGTACATTCTCCTTCCATCCGTCTGAGCGATATTTCTCTTTGAGGGATATCACTATAGGTTTAGCACCATCGATGCTCACACTGTATCGCAGGTCACCCTTATCATTGGGCTGCGTAGGAATCAATGCGGTATAGAGGATGGCTTTTCCTTCTTGAATAGTGGTAAAATCGTAGCTGACGGAAGCGCCCTTGGGCAACACCAATGCCCGCTGACTGTGACCGAGGAGCTGCTGTATCACCGGGGTTGATGATGAGCAACTGCTGTATGAACTAGCATTTCTGGCGATGTAAGTATCGCCAATACTGTCGGGGGCAGCAGGACGTACGGGGTTGGTCAGTTGTATTCTGTCTTCTTTAACGTCTTTTTCCTTACCTAAGACGGGCAATGTTGGCGGGAAGAATACAGGTAGGTCACGGGGAATATAACTCATGCTATTCTTCCATTTTCCCTCTGACATTTTATTGTTGTAATAATCGGTGAGTTGCTGAATATCCCGATAGGCAGCCAGACTGCGGGCAGCATCTTCCTCTGCTCGTTGTTCGCGTTTGTCCATAGAGGCATCACACTGACCGGAGAACTGGTCACGTGCTTTCTCTGACTGCATCTGCTTCTCTGCCATATCAGCAGCGCAACTTACGGGATACTGGATAGCAGCAAAATAGGCATCGCGAAGTTCGGGACGGATGGCTTTGGCAATCTCTTCCACCTGATGACGGAGATAAGCGTACTGCCCCAGATAGCGCTCGGCTTCATCACCGAAAGCATCCGTAAAGGCTGTGCCAGAAACTTGCGAGCGCCCACGGGGATAAATACTCTTATCCAGTTCCACTTGCGTCCATCCCATAAACTCGGGATGGCGAATGGCTGTCAGACGGAAATAATCAGTCATCACGGGGGTCAGCTGTGCGGCTGCATCAGCACCAAACTGCTGGGCAAGCCAATCATGCAGATGCTGTCTGAGGGTATTGGGTGATACGCTATTGATATTCCATGCCATATCCAGAAAGAGCGAAAGATCATAAGCAGCCACCTTCGGATCATGCACATTCACAATCCAAAGTTTACGAGCATTATGGTCGTAAGCCTGCTTCATCTCATTATACACCAATCCTGGTTGCGTGGTGGTAAGCCAGAGGTAATCATGCGGACGGCCCCAGTAACTGAGATGATAATACACACCTGCCCCACCCTTGCGTTGCTGCTGTATACTGTCAGAGAGTCGGGTCATATAACCGTAATTGTCATCACACCACATCAGCGTGACATCATCGGGCACCTTCAAACCGTTCTCATAGATTTGCAGAACTTCTTTATAAGGTATGAATACTTGTGGCACCTGGTCCACATGTTTATCATAATACTTGGAGATAAGACCGCGCTGGTCATCTATCACCTGTTGCAGGGCCTCACGCTGCTGTTTGGTACTCATGCCATGCAGACCCTCCATGGCACCATCATGGATACCTCGCATGCCAATGGTGAAAAGTTCTTCACTGCCTTTCACTTGTTGAAGGCGCTCTGTCCAGTATTTCAATACCTGATTTTTATTGGAGATATAATTATAGTCGCCACGCTCCTTCTCATTCCATTCTGCCACATTATTGCGGAGCAGCGGTTCACAATGGGAGGAACCCACCAATATACCACAGGAATCCGCCATCTCCTTGTTACCGGGAATGGTAAAGAATGCCGGGGTACCCGTGTGCATAGCAGGCCAAAGGGTATTGGCACGCAGACGGAGCAGCAATTGAAACACTTTTTTGTATGTTTTTGGACCGATATGACCAAACTGTTTGGAGGGTTCATAGGTAAGATAACTCCAAGGGCGCAATGACCAGTCTTCGTCATTGAGGAAAATACCACGGTAAGCTACGGATGGATGTTGGAATGTCGTGTAAGTATTGCTGATGGTCAACTGATTCTTCTTCACCGGTTTCACATCACCCCACCAAATCCAGGGAGACACACCTGCCAGACGAGAGAGCTCCAATAGCCCATAGGCAGCACCGCGACCATTATTGCCCACGACAAATATCTTTTGGTTTTTCACCTGGATACTGAACGCATCCATATAGCAGGCTACGGAATCTACAGGTATTCCCTGCTGTCGCAGTTGACTGCGCTGGGCATTATTGGCTTTATCCAACTGGACTAGTTGTATCTGTGCCATCTGATTGCCATCCACGCGTGGCTGAGATACCACTTTGTTCACGATGGCATTACTGCCCGTGACCTGCTGCATATCACTGCAAAACATATCCAATGCTATAGAGACCACCGGTTCTGTCTTGGTAGAGACTGCCACGGTGACGGGATGCTGACCATCATACCAGATGACATCGGCAGCAAAGGTTGTTCCGGTGGAAAGGAATACGGAAAGGATTGCGGTAAATAATTCTTTTCTTTTCATATTGATGAAGTAGTAAGTTTTTTAAATTCTGCCACAAAGGTAACGAAAAGAAAGACATAAAAGTTGGAATATCCTACAATTAATGGAGAAATCCTACGATTAAAGACGAAAAGAGGCTGCATCAAAGGGATGCAGCCTCTTATTCTATAAGGAATGAAGTAATTACTTCACAATCTTCTTGGTAGTACCATCAGCATAACGCACGATGTTGATACCGCGGGTCAGTGCATTCATACGTGTACCATTGAGACTGTAGATAGCTGCAATCTTAGCTGTACGGGCATTCTGAACATTTCCGATGCCAGTAGTCCAATCCGTATATTCCTTATCCATTCTTGCCTTTTCCACGGCTGACTTCTCACCAGCGACAGCTACATAGATATCGAAAATCTTAGGACCTGCTGCACCCTGCACCTGTGCCAGACGAACATATACCTGATCTGTTCCCTCATAGCTACGTACAAACTTTGTCCACAAACGAGAATAGCCGGTAGCATTGATTGTATCACCTACTACAGTCCAGTTAGTACTGTCTGCAGAAACCTCTATAACAAGTCGTCCAGACTGCATATTGGCAAGTGTCACCACATCAAATGGAGCCTGATACTTCTTGATACTCTGTATCTTGGCTGTTGGTCTCTCCTTGCCATTCACATTATAGAACTGATAATCATACTTGGAAATGGGTAAATTTGCATCCACGTCAGTAGTTGCAGAAGGATGATAATTAGAATCATCTCCGATATTCGTATTGAAGACTGTAGTACTCTGCCAAATAATAGACTGGCCTTTGGTCATAGCCTGCCATTCAGCAGGAGTAGCATTCTCTAAAATCACGCTGTCTGCTCTTTCTGGATAAACGAGAGTGACCTCGCCGGTAGTAGGATCGGTTACCTGGGTAGGTGTAGCAGACTGGTCATATATAGTTCTACCAGACTTAGCTGTCCAATTATAAGGTGTGCCACCATTACTGATACCCGTCCACTGTGGAGCCTGGAAATGAGCAACTGGATCAATGCGTACTACGGCATTCTTGATAGGAACAAAAGTTGTGACAGGTCCTGACCATACGGCTTTTGCCACAACGGCAAAGGCTGTGATGGTATCACTTGCTGTAAAGGAAATAGGATCTTTATACTTGGAAGAAGCCAATGTATCTGTAGAATTAGTCATATTGTACCAGATAACTACATTGGGAGTTTCACAAGCTAATGTGGCTGTAGTCTTTCCATCCTGAATGTCCAGTGTGATAGTAGGAGTCTTTGGTTGTTCCATCATTACCACATTCTGTTCTGTGACATCGCTGAGAAGATAACCATTGGCAATGGCTACTGCCTTTACGATAGACTCCTGGGTAAGATTGAATGTACCGGTATAGACTGTACTTGCTGTAGTAGGTGTAGTACCATCTGTGGTGTAATAAATCACGGCTTTCTTGTTGGAAGACTTGATAGTCACGTCTGTGTTCAGATTCTTATAGGTAAGTTTGATAGTAGGTGCACTCAACTGTGTGATTTCTGACTTAGAACTTTCCAATGTTGATACTGCATTACCGATGATAGGCAGAGAATTAGTGTACGCTTCTGTAGCTGCCTCGTATGAATATGGCAGATACATATATCCATTGTGATTGATGTTGTGTGCATGAATAGCAACTGCGGTAGTATCAACCATATCTACTGCAAGGGTATCATCACCATCAAAGTAAGCACCTGGTTTGACTGTCATATAAGGATTCGTAGTAGTGATAGCTACAGCGGTAGTTCCTCCATCAATAACTTTTTCAGCGCTACTGAAAATGGAGTTGGATACATCTTTCAACTTGGCAAAATTTGAACTTGAAGCAACAGCCTCACCATAACCCCATGCGGCATACAGACTGGCATTGAGGTTAAGCATTGGTGTCCAAGGCATAGCTTCCTTCAGTACTGCGACTGCGGCATTGTCGGCTGGCACCGTGGAACTGATAATGACTGCGGCATAGCCTTCCAGTGTGGTAACATCCAGTGTGGCAGTGGCTACATCCAGCAGATTGACCGTGGTATTCTCCAATGCCTTCAACTGTGCCAGTACAACATCAGCATCAGCTGAATATCCTGTAGCAGCCGAGTTATATACATAAGCTATCTGCTTGGTCTCTACTGGGTCACCTTCACCGATTACGATGCTATAGATATGCATACCATTAGTAGCCTGAATCTTCAGGTCTGCCTCTGCTGCACCATTATTGATAAGCACCACGGTATCACGACCTTTGGTTTTAAACTGTGTAGCACCGCTAGCATCAGCAAAACTACCACTGGACACTTTAAAGCCTCTGGCTTCTGTATTCTTATGTGATTCGTAATCAATGGTTACTTTCTCTCCTGCAGGAATGGCAGGAATAGTCATGGCATCCTGTGTTTTACCACCATTCAGCCAGAGAAACTTGGTACCGGCATAGCCACTACGATTATAACCAAATATCAAGTGTTTGGCACTCGTTTCATAGAATGTCAGTCCGGATGTTTCCGGTACAATCCAGTCCACGCCACTTACTTTGGCAGTAACGGGACCAGCGGTACGGTCTGGACACTGAATACTCTGGTCTGCCACTTCGTCTGTCCATCCATCAGCTTTCAAATTTTGAATGGTTGTAGAACTAAATCCCTTAGTAAAATCCCATGTTTTCCGATTTTGCGCCTGACTACCAAGTGTCATAGCTAGCAAAAGTGCGGTTAGTGTAATGATTTTCTTCATAATTACTGGTTTTGTTAGTGAATAAATTTTGTATTCTATAAAAGTACAATTGTAGAGAAGCTCCGCAAAAGGAGCTCCCCTACAGTTAGTATCGACTGATTTTTACTTAAATGGTAAGTACCAGTTGTTCTGGACACTCAGGTCCTTGGCAATCAATGAATTGTTTGCCTTCAGTTTCTTATTGATCCATTTACCTCCGAAGTTGGAACCGTATGCTGAAGGGGATGAATTGTTCTTATGACGGGCCATACGACAGAGGTCATAGAATCGGGTTCCCTCAAATGCGAACTCCAAGGCATATTCATCGCAGAGCACATCTTCCATCGCATTGATAGAGTCTTGCTTGGTTGTTCCCACTTTAACATTATACTTCTGGGCTATCTGTTTCATCTTTTGTCCGATAATGGTATCGGGACGATAAGGTGACAGACCTGGCAGATAACTAGAACCATTGTAATCCAGAGTAATACCCGAACCATGTGTATGGATGCCGAAGCAGTTGTAAGGATTACTAAATTTGGATATGTAAGCACTGGACAGCAGTGGATAAGTAGTAGTCAATGCCACTTTTGTCTCGGGACTCAGGTAATTAGCATAATCTATCAGATAATTATTCAGACCATCCTTGAGTATGGCAAATGCTGCATCATAATATCCCAGTCGGTTGAATGCCTCTGCCAGGTGCATCAGCACGGTAGAAGTACGATAAAGGATGATGTTGCCACTGTTATACTTGTTTACCCATATCTTCGTAGAGTCATCACCTGTACCTTCAGTCACACAGGCACTGGCACGCATATCACCCATACGGACGGAATGTACATTCGTCTTACTCAAAGCACCTGTTACTGTAGCGTAATAATAATAATCACAGGAATCCGAAATCGCGAAAAAAGCATTGCTTGGTTCTATCTGTATCTTATCTATACGCAAGCCTTCTGCCTTTGCATCTTCTGCTGTGGCATAATAATTATAACCGAAAGCATAAGGCACACTAGTGGTAGTTCCCTTCAGTCGATTGACTGCCATCGGAATATAAGTAATCAGGTCTTGGGTGGAATTATTACTGAATATCGTTGACCAGGAACTAGAATAACTTATCTGATTGCTGTCCCAGTCACTCGGCAGTTCATTGACAGCATTCATGGAGCCTGTTCTGTTTGTGGTAAAAGAAGCTGCGAAAGCATTTCCAGTGGTAGTTGCCACCTGTGTAAGATAAGTAGTATAATGACTCACCGCCTTGGCATAGTCACCACTGGCTCCACGCTCCAAATAGAGGTCGCCTAGGATTACATCCACAGGAATACAGAGATAAGCTGTGTACATGGTCTTCGACACGCCACTGTTGGTAGAACCCAAACCAATTCCAACATTACCGAACTTAGGTGTCTCATATCCTGTGTATTGTTCCAGATCAGGAGCCAGTTCAGACACGACACCATCCAAATCAAGTTCGGGGAATCCACCATTGTCTATTTGAGATATTTTAGTCAATGGTTGGGTAAAGAATGGAACCTTGCCATATATGCGTACCAACTGCAGATATGCCCACGCACGGAGTGCCTTGACAGCAACATACTCATTCATCACTACTTTGGTAGCTCCTGTACGAAGGGTGGTATCACGATGGGCTACATAATAATTACAGTTATTGATAACACGATAATATACGTAAGCTGAATCGTACTTGCCACCGACCGTATCGGTGAAGTTAGCCAGGTGGCGCAGGTTATTGTCTGTATAGTGCGTGGTCTTCACGAGGTCGCCCCGCATCTCCCCGGTGAACACATATTGGTCTGCCAACTGCTGCATCGCCTGCATGATACCGTAGATATAGAACACGGAGTCTGTCTTCTGGTCCAGTTCTGGATCGAAGGTCTGACGGGAGCTGTCAGTGTCAAGCATATCGGAGCAGCTGAAGTTAACTCCCAAGCATATCATTGCTACGATTGTATATACTAATTTTTTCATATCGAATGCTGATTATAGATTAATCTTTAGACCTAGACTTACAGAGCGTCCCTGTGCCATATTTCCACAGTCTATACCTTGATAGAAGGCGCTGCTGCCAATACTGAATTCAGGATCACTGCCCAAGTATTTGGTAAGTGTGAATACATTCTGCATTTCTGCCCATACTGTGAGGCCCTGCAACCAAGTCCATGAACCCGGTACGGGTACCTTATATGAGAGGTTGATGGCTTTCAGACGCAGATAACTGCCATCCTCTATCCATCTGTCGCTGAAGCGGTTGTTACCCTTCGGGTCACCATAGTAGGCACGTGGAATATCGGTCACCTGACCTTCATAGCGCCAGCGGTTCACCTCAGCTACCTGCTGATTATAGAATGTGCTTCCAGAGTTGAGAATTGAGCGCTGATAGTTATAGACATCATTGCCCAGTGAATAATTGAAATTCAAGGACAAGGTGATATCCTTCCAGTTGAGGTTGGCAAAGATGTTACCATAGATATCGGGATTCGGATCACCTATCACGGTTTTATCGTTGGCATCTATCTTTCCGTCACCATTACGGTCAACGAAATGTACATCACCAGCCTGGAAGTATTCTGAATTGCCGGCATCGTCTGTCATATACAGATAGTTGCCATTCTTGCCTGCTGCCTTAGCATCAGCATCGGTAGAGAACACGCCTGCTGTCTCATAGCCATAGAACAGGGCCACAGGATTACCGACAGAAGTTAAGATATTGTCTTCACCATATACTGATGAGGTATAATCACCATCAGGCAACTTGGTAACCTTATTCTTATAGTGTCCCACAGATGCGCCGACTTCCATACGCCAGTCTTTCGTAACAATAGGTTTACCTGTCACATTCACCTCAAAACCTTCATTCTTCAGTTCGCCTCCGTTGCTCCAGTAGCGGTTGATACCACCCACAGGAGAGGAGAATGACTTCAGTGTAAGTAGGTTACTGGTGTTATGAATAAAATAGTCGAAAGAGATACCCAGACGATTATCAAGCAGATAACTCTCCAGACCTACATTCCACTTCTTGGTACTTTCCCACTGTATCTTATCGTTACCGATGTTGGTAAGTTGAATACCTGTAGCTGAACTATTATACTTCACTGTAGTGAAACTGGTACGGGCAGCATAATTGCTGATATCGTCATTACCACTCATATCAAAGCCTGCCGTCAATTTCAGATAGTTGATACCTACATTCTTGGGGAACCAGTTTTCATTGGTCATCACCCATCCTGCCTGAATGCTTGGGAAGGCTGCCCATCTCACGCCAAAAAGTTTCAGCGCATCAGCATCAGAACCGAAACGGCTGTTGGATTCCATGGCGAGTGAAACGGTGGCAAAGTAACGGTTCATGTAGTTATAATCCACATTGCCATACCACATGATATTCTTCCATACATCATTCACGCCTTTTACGCCAGGATAACCACTGGTGGAAAGGGTCGGGTTCTTATCATTCTGGGCAGTCGTGTACTGAGTGCTCAGGTCACTGTTGTCATAAGAAAAATAGTTATAACGGGCACCCACAAAGGCATTTACGGTGTGCTTGCCCATCTGCTTATTCCAGTCCAGCTGGAGTTTGCCTACGAAATTCTGCTCTTTGGAGAACATGGATACGACCAAAGAGGTAACCGTACCCAATTCTGAGATAGAGAATGACGGCACTCCTGAATAAGGACGATAGTAACGCTGGGAATTACGATTCAATGTATAGCACATATCGGCACCCAACTTGAAGCCACTACCTAATTTATAAGATGGAGCCACATGTACTGTGAAGTAAGTTGTCTCCGCCTTGTTCTTATTATCACCATTGCCATTGGTCAGAATGGACAATGGATTGGCTAATGAATAAGTGGAACCTAACTGCGAGAATATATCATCCGCATCAGACAACAGAGAGGAGAAACCTCCTGCACCATTATTCAGCAGTGAATTATACTGATAAGCTGATACCAGCGGTGACTTAATCAGTGCGAGGGCTGTAGGCGATGTAATGGCACTTGCCGTGAGGTCGGAACTGAAACCGTCATCAAATACATTATTATTGGTACGGCTGATAGAGATATCAAACTTGGTGGAGAGGTCTTTGGTAATGTCTATATCGGTATTGAAACGTACGTTCATACGATTGAAATCACTCTTCTTCACTGTATTCTGGGAACCTACGTATCCTACAGACAGATGGTACATACCTACATCATCACCACCCTGCACATCGATACTATAATTCTGGGTAAAGGCTTTGCGGTACACATAGTCTTTCCAGTCAGTATCATTATGATAAGTGTGATAATAATATCCATTGGGATCATCATTCTGGAAACGGAAGTCTATATTCTTATCGGAGATGTTCTCTATGGTTCCGAGCATCTCTGAAGCATAAGAACGATACTGGGATGCATTCATCATAGTAGGCAGTTTAGGAATAAACTGGAAACCACCGGAAATGTTCGCATCGATACGGGTAGCCATGGAATGACCACGCTTGGTAGTGATGATAACCACGCCGTTGGCACCACGGGCGCCATAAAGGGCTGTACCATTCTTGAGCACGGTGACATTCTCTATATCATCCGGCATGATATTGGCAAGGATATTATTAAACTGTCCCTCGTGCAAAGAACTACGAGTACGCTGCATGTCCTGCTCCACTCCATCTATGACTATCAGCGGCTGGGCATCGGCATTGATACTATTGATACCACGAATGAACATGGAGGCGCCGCCGTCGACAGCTGCCGAACGGAGAATACTACGCATATCACCACCCAACTTGTTTTCTATCTCATTGTCCACAGTCACACCGAAGCGGTTGATTTCAGCAGTACGACTGGCTACAATCTTTGTATCCGTACCATACATGCTCTGGAACTGGTCGCTCAGCATTTTTATTTTCACATACTGTGAACTTTCGCCTGCTACGACCGCCACCTGCTGTGATATATATCCAGGAGAGAACACATACAGAGCTGTGGTGAATACCGGTACTTGGATGGAAAAAGAACCATCCTCATCCGACATGCCCGTATAACGGCTGTTGGCCAGTGAACGCAACTGGATACCGGCAATTCCCTTACCAGTTGCAGCCTCAACGATTTTACCTTTAATGGTAACCATGGGATATTTCTTCATCGGCAGAGGTGAACGCTTGGGCTGCTTCACTGCGGCAGGAGCCTCATCACCACTGATATCTGTCTGGGCATAAGCCATAGAAGAGGACAAACCCAAGACGAGTGTGCAAACGGCAAGTCTATTGCTACCAGTCTGCAATACATTTAATATTGTGTGCTTCATTTTGTACTCTTGTTAGCGTTTTCGTGTTCTACGAGTTCTACTGGTTTCAGAATAATAGCTGCAATGCAGAAATCACGCTGATAAGCGGCCATCAAGTCCTTATTGAACACAGGGAAAGGAGAAGTGATTTTGATATTTGGGCAGATAGCATCAGTAGTATTCAGTCCTTTATAGCAAACTGGGAAAGTGAACTGTCCAACATACATCGTATCCGGCAGATTGGCTATATTATTTGAGAATGCATTGATAGTAGCCTTGTCCGTCACTTTGGGGAAACGTGCCTTAAAAGATGCGATGGAATCCTCATTGGTATTATAGAATACCTGACTCTTCAGCGCACCAGAAGCATCACAATAACTCAATGTAAAAATCACACGGTTAGGCAATGTCTTACCACTAGCCATCGGAGCAAATACACAATATATATTATAGGTGGTACTCAGCACATTAGGCAGATACATATCCAACTCGGGTTTTGCATATCCTCCTGTAGGTGCTATCCATGAATAATAATATTTTCTAGGTACCAAAACACCCGTAGAAGACATGATGGAGTCATGCATCTGCATATTAGTAACACTACCATTTACAACGCGGGCGCGATTATTGGATTTATAGGCAGCCACTTGAAGTTCCGGAGAATAAGACTCCCAGGAATTGATAGCCAGACTATCTACTATCTTACCAATGCCATTACTCATCTTCACTTCTGCTACTTGCTGGCTAAGCATGTCAGCAGGATTAGAAAGTTTATCATGCGTAGTGGAATAAAGTGTGTCCGTAGCAGTTGGTGTGGTCTGGTTCTTCAGGAATACATTATACTTATTGTTATTACTAAACACCAAATTGCGTATCAGATAAAGTCTGGTCAATGAATCTTTGAGGTACACATTGTCAACTGTCTTTGTAAGCGGCGTGCTGCTGATGGTGACCGTGCCACTGGAAGTAACAAATGACTCTGCCTTAGTAGTAGCTATATAGTTATAACAAGCCTTGATTTTGTTGTAACTGGCATTCCATGCTTTGTTGGTAGGTATCAGCATCGTATAAGTACTGTCTTCCTCACCGAGATTGGCATTTTGGGCTGCAGACAACAGATTGTATGTGACCATCACAGAATCAATATAGGTCTGCAATCCATTGACGATAGGTCCTACCACTGATGATTTAGTATCCAGATATGAATGTTCATAACGCTTGAAATAGGAACTTATCGAATCGATACCCTTATCCTGGTTCAGACTCTTATCTGTTACATAATCATAGATGTTCGGGAAATACATGGCGTTTCCATTAAGCACGTGCATCACACCATTATTACTGGGCAGATTGGTTTGAGTGACTGTCCGCTCATCGAATGTATATGATGAACTGCCAGTAAAACTATAGGATTTCTTATTGATAGTCTTCACACGTTCATCAATTGTTCCTGATGCATAATGGCCATAATCAGCAATGTGGTTATAGACGAACTGCTTCAACAGATTGGCTGTACTGAGATTAGAATAGTCAGACACATTGAAAGTGCCGTTGAGCGGAGCCCATACAGTATAATAATGTGACTGATTCAAATTATCAGAGAAACCGGACTTCTGAATAAGTGAAGCAAAGTCGCTCAGTTCAGGATTCGCCTGAATGTTCTGCCAAAGTGTCTGATTGGCAGAACTCGTTACGTCTGACTTCACATCGTTATAATCGCTGAAATCAGAACATGATGTGGCAGTCAGCATTGCTGCTGCCATCATCATATATTCTATTGACTTATTTAGTTTCATATAAATGTCGATTTTAAATAAGATTAATACCAGTCTTCACTGTATTGCTGATTGTCGACAACTCCTACAGGTACAAGCTCGATAAAGTCAATACCTGAAATTGAGTTAGAATTATCCGGCTGAAGCGTCTTAATACGCAACCAGTTCTCCTTACCCTGTTTGATATTCACACGACCAAGGACGGCACGGATAATCATCGTACCATATCCTTGCTCCACGCGGCAGTTGTTGGTGGTACTCCAACCGTTTTCTCCGTGTCCGCAGAAACTATAAGGACCACGCATGTAACCACGGTTGTGCATAGCTACATCTGTTGCGATACCCTTATCATCCTCAGTAGTACAGTCTGTCCAGCCAATACGCGGGTCAGTAGCCTCGATAGTGATATCATGTGGTATGCCCAAGGCCTCCATAGACTGCTGGTTATTGGAATAGCCGAAGTAATACTGCATAAAGCTACCATAACTCAATGGAGGATAAACAATACGAACCTCATAAGTACCTGTTGGCACTGGTGGTATCTTGAATGAGAAGTCATAGACGCCCCAGAACTGCAACTGGTCTGACTCATAACATCTCCATGCACCATGCATAGCATAAGCGAAACAGATGTTCTCATTATATATCTTGGCATTCTCGAAGTAATGGGTAGGAATACCGATACGTGAATTATCATAGCCAGAACCGATATAGCCGTCGCCACCTGAGTGATAACGCATACGGTTGGTAATCAGTTCGGGGAACAGCGTGGTACAGTTGAAGCGCATACGCTCATTCAGTGTACCCTTGGCCACATTCTGACTGTACACCAACATGCTGTTGATGGGATGAACATATCCATTATATGCAGTAAGACTACCTGTACGAAGTATCTCCACACCAGCATCAATCAACTCATGATTGGTACCTTGTGTGCCAACCTCATTGGTCAATGTATTGAATGTCTGGTAGCGGTTGATAAACAGATGCTTGCCATTACCCACATTATGTGGTTCCCATATCTTCATAATAGTATGAGGGAGCAATGTCTCATAGTAGTCCTGAGGGTCAGCATCCGCTGCATAATTCCAATAGGTACTGCTACCTTTCTCGAATACCAACTGATTTGCAGACATGGAGGCCTTGAGTATATGATAAGCCACAAACATGTTGAGTGCATTACTGCGACTTGTATAATCCGTGCCGGTACTTACGCTCAGGCTATTTTCCGAAACATAATTATACCAACTGGAACTGCCGCTATAAGCCTTATTGGCATAAGCCACCAAATCCTCAAAGCTATTGATCCCATTCTGCTTAAGTACAGAATCAGGTTCTGCAAATACGGTAAAACCTACCTTGCACTCATTCTCGGATGCAAGCACGCCTGTGTAATTCTCACGAGAACGCTGAACAAACGTAAAAGACCCCCTGGTGTACTGCTGAACAGAATCAGCCATGCCTGTGATTTCAAAAGCTTTACTGAAAATGGAATAAGCATCGTCACGCTTCAGCATATCATCTATCATACGGGTGTAACGCGGTATCACCTGATTAACACACTGGATAATGCCATTAGTAACCTTCACATCAGTGGTATCAATAATAGCCTTTTCATTCAGAATAATACTCTTTCCTTTAGAACCATAAGTAATTTCGAAACCAAGCAATGTACTGATCTCACCACTACCGGTAAGGTCCACAGCCGTCTTCTCACTGGAAGTAAGATGGTATTTCGCAATGTTCAGACAGAGACTGTCTGACAGACCTTCCACCGAACGGGCTGTCATGCCATTATGGGCGATTGTACACTCTGTATCATCATATAGACTGTCGCAATAGGCTTCAACTCCGGCATTGGAAGGTGCAAAGCAAGTATATGTGCCGTAAGAAGCCAACAGTTTGTTATATCCTACACGTGAGAGGATATAATTGAAATCACTAAAACTTTCATGTTTGGACAAATAAGACTCGATGGTCTCACCTGTCAAAGTGTAAAGGTCTGATTCATCCGGCTCTGGATTACATGCGGTCATACAACCGGCAGCAATTCCAATGCCAAGAATCACCATCACTTTACGCACGGACGTTATCATTTTGTTCATCATATCTTAATATCCTCCTTATTATTTATTCTTTTCATAAGTACTTGATGTACTATAACCAGGATTCTGCACCAAGGTCTTGCATACCTGCATGTCACTCTTTGGTACAGGCAGATACAGCATCGGTTCTGTGGACAACTTTGCCGAGATGGCATTACCACCGGTGCTGAACTTTCTGATGAGCAAGTTCAGCATGGGAGAATAGGTCTCTACAAATGTCTGCTGCTGATAAAGCATCGTGGAATAATCCACACCCGTTACATGACGATAGTTGTAACGCAACAAATCGTACCATCTTTTACCTTCAAATGCAAATTCTCGGAGGCGTTCTGCCAATACCAGAGATTCCATTTTTTCCTGATTGCTATAAGTATTCCACTTGATTGAATCTGTCTTATTCTCAATAGCGCGGGTATTTACTGCCTGAACCAGATTAAATGCTGGACGGAGGTGACCAGCATCTGTAGTACTGTCGGCCATAGAAACAAGCGCTTCTGCCTTCATCAACATGACATCACTCAGACGATAAATAATGTAATTGTGATCATAGGTAGTACTTGTGGTCTTAGTAACCTGAGCACCTGTAGTAGTACTTGGACTATACATAACGTTCGTTACCATCTTGCGTACCTTATAATTCTCTTCTGTACTGGAAAAAGTATTCAGTAGACCACGATAATCTGCCACGTTCGTACCTGTGGTATATATCTGCGAGCCCTTCCCAAAGATACCCGGAGCTTCCAGATATGGATTATTGGTAGAACCGTTATAAGAGTTGAGATATGTAAATGCTGAAGTGTTCTTATTGGAAGAACCGTCAAATTGCAACTCAAATATACTCTCCTCTGCATTCTGAGTGATGAAGAGTTGATCAAACATATCACGACCTTCTGCCAAAGGATACACACTTTGATCTGTGGCTGAAGAGTTCTGAGCGGTATGCTGGGCCTGCTTGGAGGCAATCACCTTGTCTGCATATACTACAGCCTGCTCATAGTCACTTTTACTGTGGTTCACACTGCCCAACCAGAGATAGATGTCGGAAAGCAGTGCATCTATACCATCACGATTAAAATAACCTACTCGGCGCCAGTCTGTATAGGCTGTAGCCAGCAGTGAATTGCCTTCCGCTGTCTTCAGATCTTCTATACAGTTACGGAGAACTGTCTCAGGTGCTACCTGAGGTACATTGAAATCCTGGCTGCTGGTCATAAATGCCTCTGTAGTATAAGGAACGTCACGGAAGTTGCGTACCAAATAGAAATAGCAGAGAGAACGCAATGCCAACATCTGTGAACAGTCGGCCAGATAATCACCCTGCGTATAGGAAGGGTCAACTTCCATGACGGCAGAAGCCTTCTTGAGCACGATATTGCAATTATTGATGACTGAATAAAAGTCTGCCCATGTGGCAAATGTATTGTCGTACTGTGTATTAGCCGTATTCAACTGATTCAAATCTTCCTGAATGGCGAGACCGGCAGATGTATTGATACCTGTGGATGTAGGCAACAATTCATCAGAACGCATATCGCCCCACACAATCAGACGGGTGACGACATCGGCATCAATCATTGACTTATATGCATTGGTGACCATCGCCTGTACATCAGACTTGGTTTTCCAGTAGTCTTCATCTACAGTTTTATTGTCCGGGAGTATTACCGTATCAAGGCAAGACGTAGTCAACAAACCGGCAAGAATCATTAAAATATATTTTTTCATATTCGTTCGCTTTTAAAATCCTACATTGAGGGTAATTGTAAATTGCTTGGAACGTGGGGTGTTAGAGTTATCTGATGCGATACCATATCCCTTTGGCGAAACCTCTGGGTCCACGCCACTATACTTCGTCCAACAATAGAGATTGTTCATAGAACCATAAACCTGCAACATGTTCAAGCCAAACTTCTTGATCTTCTTATTATCAAAGGTGTAAGCCAACTGCAAATTCTGGAAACGTACGAAACTGCCGTCCTCTACATAACGGTCAGAGCCCTGGAAGTTGTAACCTGAATTATAGAGTGCTCTTGGGATCGGTGTCTCATCACCATCTTTACGCCAACGATAGTTCACACTGGCACACTGATTATCTGTATCAAACATGCGCTCCAGATTCATACGGGCGAAGTTGACTACCTTACTGCCGAAACGATACATGAAACGACCTTTCAGACTCCAACGGCCATAACGGAATGTAAGGTTGAAACCACCATTCACTTTAGGATTTGAATTGCCCAGATAGACGATATCCAGTGCATTAATCTGACCATCATGGTTGATATCTTCGTAGATAGCATCACCACCCTGGAATGTATGAGTAGTGGAAGCTGTACCATTGTTGTTCACATAGTTATAAACCAAATGCTGAGGATGACCCTGACTGTTCATCAGTACATGACCGTCTGCATCTGTTACTACCGGGAATGTCTTACCTTCCGCCAACATCTGATTGATGGCTGACTCATACTCAGTGGTAGTCCAGTTGTTCTCTTTCTGAAGATTCTCCAGATAATCATAAGAATACTGGAACACGCCCTTATAGCGGAATCCGTAGATAGAACCCAAGGCATTATTAATCTGGATACGATTTACATAAGCACCTCTGGTAGTAGCCGACCACTCTGTGTTGAGAGAATTAAGCACACTGGCATCCATCTCCTTCAGCAAGTTGGAGTTCTGTGCCACGTTAATGCTGGCGTCCATAGAGAACTTACCTACATGGATAAATCTGTTAGCAGAGAAATTCAATTCCCAACCGTCATTGTTTAACTGGCCTACATTCATATAAGACAAGGTACTGTAACCCGTCATGGAAGCAATGCCCAAATTTGACATCAGCAGGTCTTTGGTCTCCTTGTGATAATAATCGAAGTCAACTTCCAACATATCATCAAGAAGTCCCAAGTTGAATCCGAGGTTATAAGAGGTTGTCTTCTCCCAACGGAGATTATCCAGCTTCAAGCCATCCAAAGATGTTACAGTCTGTGTATTGTTACCTTTTCCATATACGCCACTAGATGTCGTATAGGTGTTATAGAATCCGATATTGGAACTCGGAGCATTACCTACAATACCCCAAGATGCACGCAGACCTAACATAGACATCCAGTTGCCTTTAAGCTTCTTCATGAATGGTTCATCGCTGATATTGTAACGAAGAGCTACACCTGGGAAATAGGCCCACTTATTCTTGGGTCCGAACTTGGAATCACCATCTGCACGCAAGGAGAAGTTCAAACTGTATCGACCATCCTTATAGGCAAAGTGGGAATTGAATAACCAGTCCTGAGAATTAGAGCGTGAATTGGAACTGGTCATACTGCTCAATGCTGCATCTACTGTAGGTGAGGTAATACCACTAGGCAATTCATTCATCACAACATACTGATAATTATACTTCTGTGTGCTCAGTTCATAACGAGCCAACATCGTAAGTGAGAAATCTGGATTCTTAAAATAAGGAGTAAATGTCAAGTCAACTCTACCACCTACTTTAAAGCGATTGGACTCTGCATTGGTACTCAGGTTATACTCAGAATTAGTCCATGTATCGTTTTTCAGCGAAGCAGGGAAGTATGTCGGTTTACTGTCGGCATAGATATCAAAATCCACACGTCCGTCCAATGTCAATCTACTGGTTTCCGGCTCTATACCCAGCAACTCATACTTCAAGCTGAAATCAGGAGTAAGACGATAAGTCTGTTCTTTCTTCCATGCTAGATTAGCTATAGCTACAGGATTTCCTAAACTACGGATAGCAGACAATTGTGTGGAAGAATAGTTACCTGTCATGGCATTTCCAGATGGGCTCATGGTGTAATATTCATCCGTGTCACTGCCATCTGCATTCTGGCGGAAAATACTCATATTAGGAGCCATTTGCTGAGCAATACTCAACAAGCTGGAATGAGATACGCCATTGATGCTACCTTCATAGTTCTGAAGATTATCTGTATAAGCTAATGCAAAGTTGGTAGAGAATCTGATACGGTCACTCACATTATAGTCAAGCACCATGCGGGTAGTAAACTGCTGCAACTTCTGCTTGATGATGGAACCTGTCTGATTCTTATATCCTGCGGAAATACGGAAAGTCGCTTTCTGACCACCACCGGTGAGGTTTACATCGAATTCATGCTGAGGACCAAATTGGGTGACAGCACCGACCCAATCGGTATTGTTGTTCCAGTTCTCATATTCACCCCAAGACTTATCATAGTTCAACTCACGGATATTCGTAGTTGCCGTGGATTCCTGTGCACGATTGTAGAATTCCTCTTTCATCAGCATGGTGTAGTCATCACCATTCAGCAGGTTATATCCTTTAGGCTGCCAAGTACCAGTAAACTTATATGAGAAGTTCACACGTGGTTTTCCTCTCACACCATGCTTGGTAGTAATCTGAATCACGCCATTGGCACCTTTGGAACCCCACACCGCTGTAGCAGCAGCATCCTTCAGTACAGTGATACTGGCGATATCCTCCACATTGACTGACAACAGAGACGCATACTGCTCTTCATTGGCATTGGAGAAATCAAAATTATCATCCGGATTATCAAATATCTTATCATCCACCACAATCAGTGGGTTGGCATTACCGTTGATAGTGGTGACACCACGCAGACGCATGGTAGTACCTGCACCAAGGTTACCTGAATTGGAAACAATATCCAAACCGGCAATTTCACCCTGCAGTGCCTCATCGGCTGAGGTAAATGCCAGACCCTGGATATTCTCCATGTTCATTGTCTGCTGAGATACTGAGATTTCCTTCTTCGGTATCATCAAGCCACCAGTATTCGTACGTTTTGACTTGACAACAACCTCTTTCAACTGGGTATTTTCCGGCTCAAGTTTCACCTTGAATACCGTATTACCACCGATAGTCATCGTCTTTGTCTTGTCGCCGACATATGAGAACACCAATTTATTTTTCGGACTCTTCACCTGCATGGAGAAGTTTCCGTTGAAGTCAGTCTGGCAAGCTGAGACAATACGATTATTGGCATCGCGCTCAACAATGTTACCCATCATAATAGGTCCTTCGCTATCAGACAAAGTACCCGATATACGTATGGACTGTGCATAGATGCTCTGTATGAAGAAACAGCACAGCAACGTTATGAATATTTTCTTAATCGTCATTGTTATTAGCCTTAAAGTTTATTTTGTTGTTTAAGTCTCTTATAGGTTGCTACTGCCTTTGCTCTGGCAGCACTTGTCTTCCAGGCGCCATCATATCTCAGTGTAGAATATACATGGAGTGGATCAGCCAATTCATGTACCACACAGAATGATGATGTATAGATGGATGACGCAGATGTACGTGATGAATCAAACCAATACTCACGAGTCATGAGATTGGATTTCATGGAAGAATTAGAGGCATCTACCGTATGCTGAACTCCTGCCACATCCGTAACCTGAATCTTACCGCTGCCACCTGATACTGTCATCTCATTGGCAATACCAAGCGTATTCGTACTCAAGCTGTTATAACGACCGCCATCCACTACATTGTCTGCATAAATGGATGTACTCTGGAAATGATAACGTGCAAAATCCTTCATGGCATTAATCATCTTATATGCCAAAGCCTTCTGCTGTACCACCTCATCGCTCTCCTGATTCTCGTAAGCTGAGTACTTCTCGAAGATAGCCTGAATCTCGCTCCATCTTGGAAGTCCATATTCTGTATAGGCTTTCTCCATAGCTGCATTATCAGGAGCATAGAGGGTGTAGTTATAGGTATTAAACATCTTCACATTCTCGTCTATACAACTGTTGGATACCTTATTGGTACCAGAACCACGGTCGGTAGTGAAGATGATGTATGCATCCTGATCAGTAGTTCCTAAAGTATTCACTACATTGCTGATGCCTGCCCATGCAAGAACCTCAGAAGCAGAGAATCCTGCACAGAAACTATAGAATTCAGAGAAGCGGCCGTCTTCTGTGGATTTTCCGCTAGGATTCTGAAGCATGGTACTGACACTTGTAATAGGTGCCTCAATCACATGATTGATACGATAGGTAGAACCATTCTTCTCTGAATATACTTTTTCAATCTCAGAAGCAGCACGGTCATTATATATCTGCTGTCCGCTCTTAACTACTCCACCCGCCTTATTGGCACTGATATAAATCTCACCACCATTCTTTGTCTTATAATAATGGTTGTCATTCATTGTCATACCGTCATTCAGGATGACTGTATGATTATTCAGAATATCTATCAGCAGTGATTTTACTTTAGATACAGCCGTCTGACCAATAATCGTTCCTACGGTATTAGTCTCAGGGTCATAAGTATAAGAGTCACAATAGAACTTCTTAGCTTTATAATAAAGATGTAATGCTTTGGGCTGTGCAAGTCCCAGTGATGTGACATCCACGAAGTATTGATCAAATGCATTATCGTCTGGAACGAAGAATGCATACTTAGACTTCATGGCAAGCAGATAATACTTAAAACCTACGTTGAGCACTTCACTTGGGTCCTTTACCAGATAATTCATTACCTGCATATCCTCATAAGTGGAAGACGGAGCCATGACACTCTGATACTCATCAGGGGCCAGCATCGTATTCAGTTTATAAATCACACCATTATTTGCTATAGCTATGTCATAAGCACCACTCACGGTCTTGTTCAGCACATTCATGTTCATACCCATATCTTCCTGGGCATCATTGGTAAGTGTGGTGAACTTGCTGGGAACTGTGTTCACAAATGAACTCTTCATCAGGTTCTTGACAAACGAGGTAAGGATGTCAGGACGCTTGGACTGCAAGGAATCCAGATTTTCTGCTAAATTAGCCTCTGTATTTTCTTTGCTGCCATAAATATCTATCAGATAGGCACCACCACCATTATCAGAAGATGTACTGGGAAGGAAGAAATTCTTGATAGCATCATCTGTCGGCACAAACATAGCACCGATATCACAGATAGCATAATCCACACCGCCAGAAGACTGCTGAGGACTATACTGATTCCATCCTGGATCATAAGAGAGCAGATTGGAACTGGTCACCAAATTTCCTTTCGGATCTGATGTTGTGGCATGCGCTGTCTGACTACTCAAGTATCTTACTTCAAAGATACTGTCAATCTCTGATTTACCATTGGCGAGTGCCCATGAATTATAGTCATCTGTTATCGTCTTTGAATAATAAGGCGCGCTGAAATAATCCAGGATACGACTAAAGTATGTAGTATTACTACTTTTTTCCAAAACTTCTGCCATATTTCCAGGAGGAACAATCACATTTTCCACCTGATGGATATATCCATTCTGACAAGTAATATCGCTCTTGATAACACGGTCATTAAATATATAAGCCGTACCATCTGTGTAAAGTGAATTGGTAAGGACATTGAAGTCACTACCCTCACCTGTCGTGGTAATGTTGTTGTTCAACATCTGCTCACGGGTGAAATGTATCATCATCGGACGTGTAGCGTCTCTTACCACATTAATTCCCTTGCTGCGATATAAATCCCAATATTTGTTATTCTGTGGCATAGCAGCGCCACTCGTGATATGACTCACGGTATCAATAACACTGATATTGGTCTGGTGCTTCATGGCTTTACCTGTAAGCACCAGATTGTCAGTTCCGTTGGCATTACTCATATTAGACATCATGCTAATAAGCAATGCATTGTCAAGCATTGAATTGTAAAGTAGAAGTTTCTTTTGGGAAACAGTCAACTGGTCGTAAGTAGTTACGCCCCAATCATTGGATTGAAAGAACTTATTGAATGCTTCATCGTTGGCAGGAAACACAGTCTTTGAACCTGTACGGCTCAGTGTTTCTGTCAGACCCAAATCATCAACCAAACGCAAATAATAGGTAAAGGTACCTGATAATTTAGCTTGATTAGGTTCTTTCAATTCCTGGTAGATACTACCGCTAAGCCAGTCAGGCTTGCTGTTTTCATCCACCGCCTCATTCTTATCAACACATGCCATCAACATACCTGTCAATAGGAAGGAGACAAAGAAAATGATTCTCTTCATAAGCAGTTTTTATATTTATGTTTATTTTAGTCTCACGGGTTTTAAGTTCAATGTGCAAAATAACTAAAAAAAAACCAAATAGCAAAAAAAAAGACCTATAATTATTGGGCGATTACTTTGTTTTTTGGCTTCATGTAAAAAAAGGGAAATTTAGTCACTCTTATTATGACGATTATGCAATAAATGGCCGAAAAAAAGCTTGCATAATTGACTTATCATGAATAGCTGACGTACTTATCGAAAGTAGCATGTCTACTTATCATATGTAGATTGCCTAATTATTATAAGTAGATTATTCCTTATTACCATAAGCCGTCTCTGGTGAGGCATGCTTATCGCCACAACATGTAAAAGGCGGACTATCCTCATGGATAATCCGCCCTATAAAGAGATGTATTATTAATAAATTACTTTACCATGTACTTCTTTCCATTGATGATGTACAGACCAGACTTCAAGCCATTCAAGCCTTCAGCAGAATCTGCCACCTTCACACCAGTGATAGAGTAAATACCCTTAGCTGCAAGTTTAGAAGCTTCAGCCTTAGTCTGAACGGTAGATATACCCGTATTGATAGCACCTATCATGCTTTCCAGTTCCTGGATACTTGCCAATGTATTGGCAATATCATCGAGCGTTGATGCAGTGGCTGCATTCGTAATATATCTATTCAACTTCACGACCAGATAACCCACAGACGCTTTGGAAGCATTCTCTGTAGCCAGAGCTGTTGCAGTTGGAAGTTCTGCAGCAAGAGCTGCCTTCAGATCAGCAGTGTATTTAGTAAGACTGCCACAATAGTACAGACGGTTGTCACCAAATCCGAAGCCACAAGCTCCTGCGCCATCTACATTAGCAAATCCTTCCAGACCAAGTTCTGCATCAACGGCAGCAGTGCCTGTCTTAACATAAGTCAGCACGTATGGAGATACTGTATAGTGACCATTCTTACCGATATTATAATGCTTAGAAACTGTAATTGAGTCAGGAGCGCCATTCAGACCGAAGAAGAGACGGATATTAGGATGATACAATGTATCAGGTGCAGCCTCTGTACCTACAATTTTTGCTATTGCCATAAAATTACTCCATTGGTCGTTGGTAGCATAAGCCTTTGCACGATACTCATAAACACCTTCATCGGTCAGGCTAACTGTTCTAGAGCACTTTCCATTAGGTGAAACGGTATAACCACGCCACATTTCCAGTGTATAGCCTTCTACGCCTTCGCGGCTTGATGTACCCCAGTCCTTACCTGAATTACCAATACTGATAGTCCAGTTTGGAACTGCACCGGCAGAAGAATACTTCACGCCAGTAGCACCGGCAGCTGTAAAGAACTGATTGTCCA
>DAIRCP010000006.1:53115-61816 GCA_036796635.1 Prevotella sp.
TTGCTGTCAATGTCGTCAGTTCTGTTACTCCGGCTTCAGTCACTGCAACAGTACTTGTAGACTCTGTCATCACCTTTGCAAGGGATGCTGTATAAATAGGTGTTGCGATGTCTATAGCACGCTGCAAAGAGTCCTTTGCCCATTTCATCGTATCCACGGCTGTCATATAAGTATCCAGACGATTTTTAAGTTCTGTCTGCTGTGCGAAAACTGCCTTTACAGCTGTTTCCCAAGCCAACTCAACATCAGACTTACCCATTATGCGGAACTGAGGATTACGCAGAGCGAAGCGTCCACCGACTTTACCAGCACAAGCAGGGAAAACAAAACCAGCCGTGACTGTCTGTCCTTCTGCTATTTCTGCTACCTTATAATATGTTTTCCAATAATAGCCACTGAGGGAATCTGTAGTCAATGTCAATGTATCTTTTCCAACAAAGATGGAGGGACCGACAAAAGCGACATTTGGGTTAGAACCGTAATTCCAACTATGTGCACTAGGATTTGCCCAACCGGCACCAGTTGCCTGAGCCTCGATAGAGAAGAAATATTTACCTGGTTTTAGTGCCGTATTAGAAACGGTCACAGAACCAGCCAAATCATATCCAGTCTGAATAGCTTCTACAGCTACATATCCATCACCGGCCGGACGCTCATAAGAACCATCATTTGCAGAGAAGCCCCAACGACCACCTGCTAATGCATAAGATTTAATCTTAGATATCTTTTTATAATTTATAGATGCCTGGCTTTTCCAGTCACCCACTACATCTGTAGTACTAGCACCATTGGCATCAAGGAAAGTAGTGAAAGCACTTTGTGCCTCTGTCATCAAAGAAGTCATACCCTCGATACTTTCATTCTGTGAAGGATCTGCAAGAGCAGTTTTTACATATGCTACTGCACCCTGGAAGTCATCCTTACCAGAAGTAAAGTTGGCATCTGCCAGCAATGTATCATAGAAATTAATGGCACGCTGAGCTATACGAGTGTCATATACCTGATCTACTGAATGAATTTCAAAACCTGTAATCATCGTATTAGTAGCCAACTTAGAGGCATTGAATACCAAGAAATTACCTGTCTGAATCTGAACAGTATCAGTAATCTGCTTCCATTCTGTAGTGAAACCTTCAACTTCAGCCACTGAACGTGCCGAAGCATCTTTAACCACAGCACCTGTAGTATTCACGAAGAAGTCCAGATAATTGCTTCCACCTACAGTCACAGAGGTAAGACCTGCTGCATCTGATTTTATCCAATAAGAATAGGTGTAAAGACCTGGAGTAAGATTAGACCAGACGTTGGTTACTGCATAACCCGAAGTGGTAGTAGGAGCGCCCGTAATACTCTTCAATACATTTTCGCCTGCAGGGCCCGCTTTTAATTCCACACCCCAGACGGCACCATCAAGAGTTGTAGTGGCATCGCTGAGCCAGCCATTAGTACCATCTGCGAAAGTGCCATTGGTAACAACGTTTTCACCCGTTACCTTAAACTTGGCCGTAGGAGAGTAGAGGTAATCACCAACCGAAGCAGCGAAACCATTCACTACACAGAAAACAACCAAGAGTTGCAAAAGTAGTCTTTTTTTCATTGTTCTTAAAATTAGTTATTATTATTATTAAAAAGATCTTGTAATAAGTCCAGTTATCAGTAAATATTGCTACGCCATAATTACATAAGCAGCGCACTAACAAATTGATGCTGCAAAGTAAAGGAAAAAAATCCAAACGGCAAAACAAAATCGACTATAATAATTGAGCATCTACTATAGATTTTGGGATTTTGACATTTACTGTAACTCATTGTTATACATAGGGATTGGCATTTTCAGCCAATCCCCTGTATCATATATAGTCATCGGGAAATCAGAGTTATCTTACTAATACCTTCTGCATTTCCACATGATTGCTACCACGCATTTTCACCAAGTAGGTACCAGCATTCAAACCTTGATTGCGAACTGCCTGTGCTACCTTACCCTTTTCTGTGGTCAGTGTTGCAACCTTGCTTCCACCTAATGTAAATACCTCACAATCAACTTCTGTATCTGCGGAGAGATTACCGATACCTGCAGCTGGGTCATTTGTAATCTTCAGTACACCTGTGGCAGCAGCCAAGCCTGATACATCCCAGTACATTCCATCAGGAAGTGTAGGTAAATCATAAATAGGCGTACCTGAGAAGGAACGGGTAACAGTCCATAAGGTGAATGTATCACCCACTGCAGGTACATAGTCACTGGTAAGTGTAAGTTTCAGCGTTCCATTCATCGTGAAGAAAGTCGGCTGCAGTTGCGAATAGGATGAATTGCTCTTCACTACCATTACAAGGGTGGAACCTTTCAGCATGCTAAGGGATGCATTGGTCTTCAGGACACCCGGCGTAGATTCAGAATACATGGAGCGAGCTTCCAGGGTTGTACCATCATTCATAATCATGGTGGTTATCAAGCCTCGACCAACAATTTTGCTTGTACCTGTAGCCTGAACTGTATTAGTACCAAAGAATGCAGTAGAAAGTTGCGTGTCATTAAAGAACAAGGAACCTTCTTCTACGGTAACTCCACCTGTAATATTTCCAGCTGTAGTCAGTCGCATGGTACCTGTACCTCTTTTAATAATAGGTGCAGTAGCGGATGCGTTTAGGAATACATCCTTGTCATTATTTCCCAAGATATACTTGCCCGAACCTGCTAATATACCAGAACCACTGACAGTACCTATTTCTATTGTATTCGTTGCATTGAAGGTAATACCAGAATTCAGAAGTAATGTTGCATTGGGCAGACCAGTACTACTGGTGAAATCAAAGGATGGATCATAAGAACCTCTCTTCTTATAACCAGGAACCAACGTACCAGTAAAGTGAGTCCAGTCGCCTTTATAATAACCACGAATACCCGTAGCATAGAGGTACAGTTTGCCTGCACCACTCACAGCACCGGTGTATTCACAACGCGGCTTCGCATAGATATAAGCAGTCTTACCATCAGCTATCACAAAGCTAGAAGCATTAGTCGTATAAGAACCTTCTGATCCCGGATCCCACAAGGTGGCATTCTGAAGTTCCACGGTAGATGGCAACTGAACCAAACCACTTGCTTCAACTGAATTGACTGTACCGGAAGCTACAATCAACTTGCTGATTGTATTTCCACTACCCAATGTAAGTGTACCATTTCCAGTCTTAGTAAGTGTAGTACCGCCATTAGCCAAAATAGCTTTAGCCATGGTCAGTGTTGCATTGGTTGGAACACTGATTTGACCGTCGCTGGCACCGATATAAACACTCTGTCCACATGTGGCAGAAGATACATTAGTGGATAATGTCGCACCATTGCAGATCGTGATGCTCTTATTGATATCGCCCAATGAACCACAATCTGTACCTATAGCATTGGCAAAGGAACCTACCGTGAGTGTTCCGCCGTTAATCACGGTATTGCCTAGATGATTCTGATTGTTGATAGTCACAGAAGCTGTGCCATTCTTAGTCAGGGCAGGATTGCCGATAAGGCTGTCTCCATCCAGCGTATATGCTTTTGTACTATTATTAAACAAGAGACTTGCCGGAGCCAGATTGCCAGAAATGGTAACTGCAGGATTAGTCGCATTATCATCGAAAGTTACGCGATCACCTTTCATAAACACATCACTAGCCCCATTCAAGAGGAAATTAGACGTGGTACTGTTGTCCCATACGCCGGTCGTACCACCATCCCAAGTAATGTCAGCATCACGCTCTTCCAGAACAGTCATGTATATCTTTCCATTCTCATTACTCAATGTAGCCTTTGCACCATTCAGTCCTTCTATCACTATGTTGTCAAGACTGCCTACTATTGCTGAGGCAGCACACAACAAGAACTTGCCCGAAGACGGAGAAGAACTCAATTCATTGATTTCGAATACCGGTGTACTATAAGTAGGACCATTACCATTGACCCACACCTTCTTTTCTATCTTCAGCACATTGGCATGAATTGTATCACTGGTATGATTGGCTGAATTGATATCAAATACGACCCTGGAACCAAAGTTCAGTATCAGGCTGTCTGTAGTAAGAGTACCCAGATTTGCTTTTCCACCAGGGCGGATTATTGAAGCATAGTCTGCCTGAATGCCTTTCTGGAAATTACCGCCATTGGAATTTAATTCGGCAAAGCGGTTCAGCCATACACGACTGTTCTGCATGATGCCATCAAATGCCAATGTACCTGCCCATACATCAGTAGAACCCTTATAGGTCTCAGTTACTTTAGGCAGTGCAAGGATACCATCACCCTGCTTCACCAAACGCATAGCACCAGTAAAGGCGCCACCGGTAAGCGTATGGGTGTAATATACATAATTGATTGTAGGATTCTTGCCGCTGGTACCATTCACGTCAGTACCCTGTACCCATGAAGGAGCATTGTCTGTAAATATATAAGGTGAAGCACCGTCCTCTACGTTTACTGTCGTATTATCAGACGTACTCAGCATGATATGCTTATCATTCGTAGCACTAGTAATACTGCCTGACACTTCTGTACGGCCAGTGGTAGTCAATGGTGGAGGAGCGACAGTCATTCCTTCCAGTCTGCCCAAGAAATAGCTTACATGAGGCGGTTGATTATAACCGCACATCTGCCATACCATACCGTTACGATACTGATGGTCATACCATAAAGAGTAGTTACGCCATGGAGTCTCTTTGGTAGTACTGTAGATACGTACATTGTTATCAGCAGTACGTGCAATAATTTCCTCTCGCCAGTCGCCTAGAATATCACCCTGGAAACAAGGTGTACCTTTGGTGTCATTATTAGTTAAAGAGCCATCCAGTGTTTCTATCAGACCTTTATTATATTTATAGATACCTACAGCCGTATTCTTGCCATTGGTATAGTCCATTGACTCTTCATTCAAATCACCATCCCAATAAATACGGAAATTCTCAGTGATACCAGTAGAAGACATTCCATCAATGTGTCCATTTTTAACAAGACTTATAGGAGAATCATACGCAGACAATCCAATAGCGCCAGGATAATCATCAGAGAAATTACCCGCAATCGCTCTACCAGCATCATTGCTGCCTGTTATTCTATAGTATATCTTACTTGTTGTTGCATCCCTATAATTATTGATGGGCTGAGTCTCGTTACAGTTGAATATCTCCTGTCCATGTATATAAGGGTTAAAATCACCACAATGCTGAGCGTCACCATGACCTAGACCTGTAGTGGACAGTCCATGACCGTTATCATCAATGACCATAGAGCCATAGACGATTTCATCTCGGCCATCCCAGTCAACATCAGCAATACCATAATTATGATAGCCCTCTCCATACCAGGGAGAAGAAGAGTTGTTGCAATTCCATGTCCAACGTACATTCAATGAATGCGTAGCAGGATCAACATCATAAGCGATCATCTTATGACGGGTATAGATACCACGTGCCAGGAAGATGCTTGGTTTCTTGCCATCCAGGTAAGGCGCGCCAAAGAAATGCTTGGTACTGCGATGTCCATAACCATCTCCCCAGGCCTTTTCAAGATCAGTTTCGCCATCTTCCAGCCTTTTCAGTGGATAAGTAAGCACCTGATAAGGTTTACCGGTTTCTCCATTCATATATATAAGGAACTCTGAACCTTCATGCACAAAGAACTGTCCAGAAGAACCTCCTGTAGCTCGATAATTCTTAGTAGAATCACCGATAGTCTGTGTAGTACCGTCGGCCATGTGGATAACCATGCCGTCAGCGCCACGTAACACACACTCAGCCTTGCCATCTTCATCCCAGTCGTAAGCGATGATATTGGTTTCGTTGTTCTGGAAATCAGTCATATTTGGACCGCAATTAATCCACCACAACTTCTTGCCATTAAGTTTATAGGCTTCTATCACCGTGTATTCGCCATTGTATCCGCCTGGCATATAACTGGAAGCAGCATCACTGGAGTTATCAAACTTGATGATTACCTCCACTTGACCGTCGCCATCTATATCAGCCACCTCTGCATCATTAGGAACAAAAGTACTGGTGAGTGAGCCATGGTCCATATTGATCTGTAGATAGTTGTTCGCCCAAGGAGTGACAGCAGCGCTTTTGCCTTCTGAAACTCCACGGAAGATTGCTTCCACACGATATTCACTTGAAGAAGTACCGCCTGCATCCGTATAATTGGAGGTAGTAAGCGGTGTCGCATTCAGTTTGGTATCGCCACGATAGATATTATAAGTAACATCGTAGTATTCATCAGCAAGAATACGCCAACTGCAGTAAACTCCAGAAGTCGTTTTCATTGCAACCAAACCGCGATCCAGTTTGTCAGTGAAACGCTGCGCCATTGTCGTAAGCGTCATCAAACTGAGTACAAGCAGAAACAGTAGTTTTTTTCTCATTTGTGTATTTATTAGTCTTTTAGTTATATCAATTATTAAATTCATTTATCGTTTTACGGCTGCAAATTTACGCATTTTACAAGAAACATGAACTCTAAAATAATACAAAAAACTGCTATTTCCTACGGAAAAGCCCATTTTATCAAAAAGTGCATTTGAAATATCAAAATACTAGGTTTAGAGAATAAACCAATAACTTTTCAAAACGTCTCATTTAGAAATAAAACGATATATTATTTGTTAGTTCAGCAAAATACTTGTATTTTTGCACCACTCAAATTTCTAAAACTACTTATGATTATGAATGTATTTAGACGCATCATGTCAACATTACTTCTTGTCGTTCTGTTTACTTGTTTGGCAAGCGGGAAGGACCTGAACAGTATTCATCAAGCACTTATCCAGGCAAGTCACAGTCTTGTGCAGGAAAAAGTGTACATCCATACTGACAACACCTGCTATTTTGTGGGTGACACCCTGTGGTACAAAGCTTATGTGGTCAGGGCCGACAACCTGAAGTACACGGACATGAGCCGCATACTATACGTGGAACTTCTCTCTCCAGAGGGACTCTTAGTGGAACGCCAGAGGGTCATCTTAAGCAATAAAGGATACTCCTGTGGCAATTTCGCACTGAGGGATTCCCTGTATTCAGGATATTATGAAATAAGGGCATACACCAAATGGATGCTTAATTTCAATGTTGACCATGAGCGATATATGAAACATGATGCTTACCTATTTTATAATTATAAGATGGCAAGCGATTATTTCCGTAAATGGGACGGTCTTTACTCCCGTGTCATCCCTATATACAGTAAGCCAGACCACGCCGGTGACTTTACTTACAAGCGGATTTATCAGCGACCCAAACAGAGACTGCCCAAACCACGTAAGCAGAATTTGCAGGCATCGTTCTTCCCTGAAGGAGGAGAACTTGTCACAGGATTAGCCAGTAAAGTAGCCTTCGAGCTTACAGACCAAGACGGACAAGCCGTCCAAGCCACTATCAACATCACTGATGGCAAGAACAATATCACAAAAGCCACTTCCGGCTGGATGGGCAGAGGTACTTTTACCTACACACCCAACCAAACGAAATACAAGGCAACTGTGAATTGGAATGGAAAGACTTACAGTTTCCCTTTACCACAAGCTACAGACAATGGAACTGTTATCACGCTGCAGGACAATACAATACACCTGTCATCCCACAATATACCTACTAATTGTCAATACGGATTATCCATCCTCTGCAGAGGTGTACTCAAGCATTTTCAGGAAATAAAATGGGACGCTCAAGGCAAAGCAATCATCAGTGAGCCTCAATTACCAACTGGAGTGAACGACATTACTATATTCGACAGTAACGGAAAAATATGGGCAGACCGCCTGATATTCGTAAACAACCACGATTTCAATGCAGATACTGTTCACGTTTCCGGAGACACGAAGCTCAACTATAAGCCATACGAACATATAGAACTGGATTTACAGGCTCCGCAAGACACAATACCTGCACTTCTGTCTGTAGCCGTACGCGACACAAGAACCGACGAGCCAAGTTACGACAACAGTAATATCATGACAGATATGCTTCTGGGTAGCGAACTGAAGGGCTTTATTGCTTATCCGGCACATTACTTCGAAAAAGATGATGCGATACATCACCAGCAACTCGATGAACTGATGATGATTCAGGGGTGGCGTAAATACAAATGGAATGATTTGTCTGATACATCCATCGTAAATCATCCACGATATGAACCGGAAAAGACTCTGACTGTAGAAGGTAATGTCTACAAAATGCTGGATGTGCATGAGGTCCAGCCAGAAGAAATCTCCCACTGGCTCACAGGAACTGCATCTACCGGACAGACTAAATTTGCCACTGATGAGACTTCCGGCTTATCTGAAACAACCACTACAGAAAGCGACGGTCTGGTAAGTACGGAGGAGATAGGTACTGACACAGAAGATAATACTGAAAACACTACCGAGACAGAATATGGCAATATCAACGATGCCAACACTGCACTTGGCATCAATCATGGCGGCCTGAGCAAGGAGGTCATGGTAGAAGCTGAAGTTAGTTTTGGGAAGGATGTGTTCGGTTCTGCACAGCGCACCAATCATAGAGGCAGATATGAATTTCAGATTCCTCCCTTCTATGGTACAGCAGTCCTTAATATGAAAGCATACAATGAGAATGATTCAGTGAAGAAGAATATGCAATCACGCAAAGACAGTAAGGTATTGGACGAAAATGCCTATCCTGACTATTTCGTGAAGAGAGAGATGTT
>DAIRCP010000007.1:0-58577 GCA_036796635.1 Prevotella sp.
TTCAAGCCTCATCAAATTGACATGGCCTCTGCCTATCCCCACAATGGGTTAAATCCTGCTGAGAAGCTTATCGTCTGTGAAAAATAGTCTATATTTTTACTGTGCATCCGGCTCTTTCTACTATTAAAGAAGAATGTAAGTACTTCTTAAATTCTAACTTACTCTTCTGAATAGAAGTTTGTAACTTAGGGGAACAACTTGTAGCAATTATGTAAGCCTGGCGACTTAATACATGACTGTCGCCTAATTGATTGATCGATGCCTTCAATTGTTCTATCGCATGCTTCACGTCACTGCCTTTTAATTCTATGAAATATTCATTGTCCTCACATATTAACAGTTTATCACATCTTACTCCATTTGTTATCTGACAGCCATCGACAGTCACACATAAACATTCCTTTCTTGATGGATTATCAAATGTGACACTACTTCTCCTCTCTCTAAAGGTTATCCTTAAATCACTTCTGTTCTCCGTACATTCCAGTTTGAAATCCATGGCTATTCGAGATTGATTAATTGGTCAAATTGTTCTGAAACGATATTTGAAATATTATCTAAATCATCTGCTGATATAATTCCGAAGTCTTCGTCAATGATATTTTTGGCTGTACCATTGTTTAAATAATAGGCTGTGACATAATCGGTGGACAAGCAACATGGGATTGGGATTATTTGACCAATCTTATCTGCTTTTTCAGGTGCGGACTTGAGTAGTCTGCCTGCCTGCAACATATTATTTAATGCAGTGAGTAGGTAGGGACTGTGAGTCGTGATGATCATATTACGATTTTTCAAATCTTCATTGAGGATGCTGACAAATGTCTGCAATATCTTTACTTGATTTTCAGGGAACAGATTGCTCTCGGGCTCTTCAATAATAAACCGTTTGTATGCTAGCACCTTAGAAGCATATCGTAAAGTCATCATCATGGGAAGTACTGACTGAATGCCTGATGAGGATTCGTCGTAAGGGGTTTGAGCACCATTCAAACTAATCATCTCACGTTCTCCTGCTTGAAAATTTAACTGCAGTTCCGGTATATCAAAAGTGTCATATTCATTCTTGGCCTGGTCAAAAATAGACATAAATTCCAATAAAAATGTTGGAATGGGTATTTTGTTTAATACCATAGATGACAAGGCACGCGAAAATGTACTGGAGAAATTACGCTCTGCAGGTATATATAGAGATGACTTCCAAATGGTGTGTGCATAAGCTTTCGCCATTTCCACATCCATTGGTTCCATTAACATTCCAAGAGTCTGATGAGATGGGTTGCAAGCAAAGTGACCTTCTTTGTACGTAATGGTCTCTCTTGCTTTATTCTGATACTCTATATAAGTATCAGATTTAAAATAGGTCTTTATCTTATAGTTACTGAACTCCCTGTATAAGGAATCTGTATTCTCTGATGTTGAAACCAAAAGCAAAAAGTTCTTATCATTCAATATCGTCAGTAATTTGGCTATTGAACTTTTGCCTGAACTCTGTTCTCCTATTAATAGGTTGAACGATTTCAGTTCTATATTGATATCCTTGAGAGGACCGAAGTTTCTTACAATAAGTTTTTCCATCTCTTCTGCATTTGACTTATTTTATTTCTATATGAAGTGCAAAGATAAATAAAAAATAAATCTTAAACTAATTTTTCTTGCGTAATTCGGAAAAAAGAACTAAATTTGTATTCATGAAGATTCTGTTTCTAGTTTATCATGGCTTTTCCGAGGTGAGTGGTATCAGCAAGAAAATACATTACCAAGTGAAGGGACTTCGCGAAAATGGTCACGAAGTACATCTCTGCTATTATGATTTCTCACCGGAGGGACATCGCTGCAGATATGTGGACGACCAGATTCTGACGGACTATGGTACGGGAAAATGGGCGGCTATCCGACAACGGACGGAATATGACAGTATCCTGAATTATTGCCTCAAGACGCATATTCAGTTTGTGTATGCCCGGAGCTTCCATAATGCATCGCCCTTTCTGAACCGATTCTTCGGAAAACTGCGCAAAGCGGGAATTCATAGTGTGATAGAAATACCGACTTATCCTTACGAATCGGAGTATATCGGTTTCCCGTTCAGCAAGAGACTGGGACTGCACATTGACCAACTGTACAGACATCAACTGGCAAGTATGACAGATGCGATTGTCACCTTCTCAGATGAACAGGAAATATTCGGAAAGAAGACAATCAGAATCAGCAACGGGGTGGACTTTGAGAGCATCCCTCTGCATCATACGATACGAAACGAGGAAAACGACGTGCATCTCATCGGCGTGGCGGAGGTACATCCCTGGCATGGATTTGACCGACTGATACACGGACTGGGGGAATACTATGCCCATATAGCGAATGCTGATACGGGGACTAAGGTGTATTTCCATATTGTAGGCGACGTGGGACAGACGGAGATGGAGGGCTCAAGACGTGTGCCGGGATTCAAGACCTACATTGACAGATATGACTTGGATGACTATGTGATATTCCATGGTGCACTGTTCGGCGATGAACTCACGGACGTGTTCAACCGCAGTACCTTTGCCATTGGCAGTCTGGCACGACACAGAAGTGGTATCACGCATATCAAGACACTCAAAAACAGGGAGTATGCTACCCGTGGACTGCCGTTTATCTACTCTGAAACGGACTCTGATTTCGACAGTCAACCGTACGTGCTCAAGGCTGCGCCGGATGAGTCGCCAATAGACATCCGGGAGATATTGAGTTTCCTGGACCATTTCAAAATGACGTCTGCAGACATCAGGAAGACGGTGGAACACTTGTCATGGAAGGTGCAGATGGCTAAAGTGCTGGAAGCATTTACATAAGAAATACAATTCTAACTTTTGATATAAATTTTATTGGATATGGATGATAAAGATTTGAACAGAAGGCAATTTCTGAAAAGACTCGGTATGGGGGCCGGTGCTATTCTTGCATCTTCACTCATGGAACCGATAAAACTGTTTGCCGGTACGGCTGACGGAAAAGTTGGTGCGCAACAGGATGGCCTTAATGCCATGACGTACCGCGTACAACGGGGTACGAAGGACAAGGTGTCGCTGCTGGGATTCGGTATGATGCGTCTGCCAAAAAGCCAGGACGAGGTGAATACCATGGTGGACTATGCCATCGCTCACGGAGTGAACTATTTTGATACGGCTCCTGTATATGGAAACGGCAGCTCGGAAATCGCCACTGGCATCGCTCTGAAACGACACAACAGAAAGGACTTCCTGCTGGCTACAAAAATGTCGAACTTCGGTGGATTCTCACTGGAGGAAGCCAAGGATATCTACCAGACTTCCATGAAGAGACTACAGGTGGACTACTTTGATTATTATCTGCTGCACGCTATCGGCGGTGGCGGTATGGATATGCTGCACAAGCGATTCCTGGATAACGGGGTATTGGATTTCCTGCTGGAGGAACGCAAGGCGGGAAGAATACGCAACCTGGGATTCTCTTATCACGGCGACGTGAAGGCCTTCGACTATCTGTTGGACAATAACGACAAATACCACTGGGACTTCGTACAGATAGAGATGAACTACGTGGACTGGCGTCATGCTGGTAATGGAAAGAAAAAGGATGATGCCGATGCGGATGCGGAGTATCTCTATAATAAATGCGAGAAACTGGGTATCCAGAATGTGGTGATGGAACCGCTGCTGGGCGGAAGACTGGCTAACCTGCCTAAGGAAGTGGGCGATAAACTCAAAAGCAGACAACCGGATGCTACGGCTGCTTCATGGGCGTTCAGATGGGTAGGCTCTCACCCGAATATCATCTGTGCGCTGAGCGGTATGCGGGTGATGGCCAACGTGGAGGAAAATGTGAAGACATTCTCTCCACTGGATCCCTGCACGACTGCTGATTATGACTTCATGGAACAGATAGCCAATGACCTGTCTGGATTCCCGGTCATTCCCTGCACGGGCTGCCACTACTGTATGCCTTGCCCGTTTGGCGTGGATATTCCCGGCAACTTTGCTTACTACAATGAGGCGGTGAACAGCAAACTGCTGCCACTGCCTGAAAAGGGAAGCAAGGAATATGCTGCCCAACTAAAGAAGTACCAGGATGGTTTCCGAAGGGCTATACCGGAACTGAAGCGGGCTTCACAATGTCAGGACTGTGAGGCTTGTCTGCCTAAATGTCCACAGCAGATTCGTATTCCTAACCAGATGGCACGACTCGTGGAGCTATGTAAATAACATCCAAAAAATAAGGTAAGCCTCATCGACTTACCTTATTTTTTGGATTATGTTTCTTGTATTCTTTATTTCACAAATACTTTTCTGACCATCGTTCCCCGCTTGATGATGAGTAATCCATGACGGGGTCCTGCCAGTTGCTGACCGTCGAGTGAGTAATACACTACCCTTTCGTCGGCATTTTCCACTGAAGGTGCGGATACGGTCTGTATTCCGGCGGCTACCTCCTGTTCCAAAGTTCCATCTAGGAATTTCTGCATCACTTTGGCAAGTTGCTTGATGGCAGCTGTTCCCTCCAGATAAGTGGTATAGGTATAGTCGGTGAAAGCATTCTCATATAGTTGTATGCTATCGCGGAATGCCCGGACTACTGCGGCGCTCTTATCCTGTGCATGGACAGAAGCGAGGTGGAAGGCACTATTGATGCTATCTGCCAATACGGCGAAATTAGGATCTATCATCAGATTGGTGAAGATGGCATAACCACTCTGCTGTGTACTGCGCACTACTGTGGAGAAGGCACTGACTGCCGTACCGGCATTGCTGACTACATAATAGGGACGATTATACTTGGAGCCGACGAGCATGGACTGTTCTGCCAAACTGGTATTCAGCGTAGAGGTCCATACACTGTCATTGACGGTACGGAAAATACTGTCGGCTGTGACGGCTACATCTGTAGCTGTAATGGTGCGATGCTGGTCATAATCCGTGAGATAAAGCACCGGGGTACAGGCAGGTATCTGCGTGAGCCGCTCAAAATCGATTTTCGATCTTTCTACATTCGTGATGCGCTTCACTTGCATTCCCTGTGGTACTGATGCTGCAAAAGGCATGGCTACATCTCCCAACTGTCCCGGTTGAGCTGCGGATATCACCAAACTGGCTTTACGGGCTGTGAAAGACTGTGACGGCCAGAACTCATACGCTGTCTGGATGAGCAGACTGTCGCATACACCTCCGGACACGACATTGCGTGAACCGGGGAAGGTGTTGGCGGCAAAGAATACGGCATTGGAATTGGCTGCCTCGGGCTGAGAACCTAATCCGCTTACCTGAGTCATATCATACGTGGTGACTCTGGCATCCGTTGCTTTCTGAATGAAAAGCGGACTGTCCCAAGCTCCGGTGACCTGTGCGATACGTCCATTGGCGGTAACGGTCAATGACGGGGCTACGGTATGGAAGTAAACTATGCTATCGGGGGTATCCACAACAACGGGCGTGGTGGTGCTGGCTATGGCATAATTAACCATCCGGGCCTTATAATAGCCTCCGTCCTTCAAACCGGTATATACAAATGCGGTATCCCGCGTCTGTCCTTCATTGAAGGTCATATTGAACATGGCTCGTGTGACGGAATCCTGTTTCCATGCATGTGCTTCGGTATCGTACTCAAAGAGGGAACAACGGAAGATGGGTTGACAGAAGGTACCGCCCTCACCATTGGTCAGGTTCACATTCACCTTGGCACTCGTATTATTGACCTGCTGGAATCTGATACCGTCCAAGTCGGAAGTCACATTGCTGGCATCCACATTGATTCTGTTCAGATGCAGTGCTGCCTGGGTAGGCTGAACTGTAACGGTAAGCGTATCCAACAGCTGGTTCTGACTATTGTACAGAAAGAGATGAAGGGGCTTGCGCTGCTGTGGTGTGTAATTAAAGGACACGACAGCACTGTCGCCACTGGACACGATCGTCGCGGTCTCTGAAGCTGACGCCTGGGTAGGTTGGGTAGCTGTGTAGGTACAATAGAGGTAGAAATTCTGTTGTGGCAGGGTACCGTCATTATGTATCATCGCCTTGATGGGACGCAGGGAACGGTCATAGAGCTGGGTGGGCAGGAACCGACCTGTCATCTTGGGATTGGACGGTGTGATATTGACCAACATCTCCTGACCAGTACTGAAACCGTTCATTCCTGTCTCATCATCGATGGTGTAATAGCCGTCGGCCTGTCCGCCCCAACCGAAATTGAAGTGATAAAGACCAGTGCTAGCCTGATAACCATCGAGTACGACGGCATGGCCACCGGACGTGGTATTGGAACCGGAATACAGTATGGGCTTTCCTGCCAACAGGCTCTTATATACCAGCGTTTCCCAACTGGTCTGTGAATAACTGCTCTTGGATGCGTATGTATTGGTGAGTCCGAACTGTCCACTGATGGAAGCGCCCATCTTATCAGTGTTGCCTGCCGTGGCAGTTCCGTCCTGATATCCATAAGTAAGCCATGCGGAGGTGCCTACCGCATACATCAATATGGCTACGGCGGAATCCTGTGCCAGCGTACCTGAACCGGAGAGTTTCATCAGATCATAACGTACCGGCGTGCCTTTGGGCAATGATTTGGTGACGGGTGCACCGCCATAAGAATAGGTAGGCGTATTGTACTGAAGGGCAGACGGATTGTCATGATGGAAATAATAGACTATCTGTGATGCTGCTGTGGCCTCACAACCAGTCATGGCCTGTTTGCCATTGTCTGTACGGTAAGGGGCCAGCATATTATACGGATAACTCTGATGCCAATGGGTCTTGACCAATGTGGCAACATCCTGCCAGGCTGACTTGAAAGAGGCTACAGCCAAACGGGCACTGGCTCTGCGCACGGCACCGGAGATACTCTTGCGGACAGTCTGACCTGCCTGCAACTGACTGAGTTTGCTGCTCCACACGGTGAGCATCTGCTTCAAGGGGTCCGGAAGGGAATCATACACGAAGTCGCCCTGCTCGGTATAACCCAGAATGGGGGCTGTGGAATCATCACCACTCACGATGATGTAGCCTTTACCTGCACCACGAGAGAATACATAATAAGGTGACTGAGTCACCTCATCGGATGACTGATCATCTACTGTTAGGAAGGTACGGGCCACGATACGGGCTTCCGCCTTACTGATCGGTGCGCTATAAGACTGTAATGAAGCCGCTAGTGCAAAGGTAGTTAGAAGGTATTTATATTTCATACCATTTTTATTAGTTAGTTATACACGTGGCAAAGGTACACATTATTTGGGAAACAAACAAAATTCCCTGCCACTTTTATGACAGGGAATTTTTATAGGGTATGATGGTATGCTTATTTCTGCAACAGTTTGCGGGTCGTGCCATCAGCAAAGCGGAGGATATTCACACCGCGCTGCAAGTTCTGACGCTTCATGCCGGTGGATGAATAGATAGCTGCGGATGACTGATTGACGGGGGACATCTGGTGCTGTGCAATACCTGTTACGTCTGTCTTGCTGACGCGGCACTCCAACAACAGAAATTCGTGATAACCACCTGTGGAAGTGACATCGCCGAAATGGATGATATAGTTGCCTGATGCTGTGACGGTAAACGGAATTTCCGTGACTGCTGCTGAAGTCAGACTGGCAGATGCGGATCCGTTGGCATTGGGTGCTGCGGTAGCTGATGAGCCAGTGGCTATGCTTTTGCCATCGGTGCTGAGTATCTGCACCTGATAGGCGGGCACATCTTTCCAGGCTGCCATGGCGTAAGTGAGCTGATAGGATCCGGGCGACAGGGTCAAAGGATAACTGGTCTGTCGACCATATTCGGCATAGCCGTTGCGCCAATACAAGGCTTTGCCCTGATAACCGGTAAATCCTGCGAAGGTGCGGGGACCGCTGCTGTAACTGTTGGGATATTCATGCACCTCATCATTTTCCTGAACGGTGCGCCATCCCTCTGGCATATTCCCATTCAACGTGTTGGTGAAATCCAAGACATAGACGGTGGTGGTATCAGTGAAAACGGGCGACAAGGTCACATTGTCATCGGGCATGACCAGCGTATTGTCTGTATTGACGGTGATGCCTCCGTGTATTACATCCCATCCGGTAAGTTCATAACCCTCATCGGGGATAACGGAAAGTTTTACGATACTGCCTTCTGTGGCTGAATCCACATCGGCCACAACTTTGCCATGCGCTACATCACGCAGGGTTACAGCAAACTTCTCTTCGGGCTGACTCGCGGGGGTATAGATGACTTGGTCTATGTACATCTCGGTACCTCCTGTATTGGTCAGAACTAAGGTGTTGTTGCCAACTATCATATCGGCTGTGAAGGTGACTTTCTTCCACTCATTGGTGGCAGTCTGGTTACACTTGAGTACTTGTCGGGAGGCATTTAGTCGGGCAGTAAGTGAACCGTCGGCTCCATCTGCCATATATCGTACGGAAATATTGTAACTGCCTGACTGATGGATGTTCACGACATGTCGCAGGGAACCGGTCGTCATAGTACCCATATCCACAAAACCATTGCCCGCATTGCCTCGCTCATCGGGATACCATGTGTAGGGATCAGTCACGCAACTCTTGATGTCTTTATAGTCCATGTCCTCTGCCTCTGCAATGACATCTCCATGATATTCAGCGGGCTGTCTGGGTAAATCCACAGAGAGTGCGGCACTGCTCAGCGTGTCGGTCTGGCGGTTGGCGGCACTGCCTCCGCACTGTACGGTCAAATCCACAGGACCCATGTGTTTCACTTCGAGGGTATAAACTCCCGTTGTAGCATCCCAGGTAGGTGTGGCTGCAGCTTTGGCTTCCACCCGTTTGGTCATGGTGAAGGTCGGTTCTGCTGCTGCACCGGTGATGGTGATGACGTCGCTTGTGGGGATAATGGTATCTGTACGGTAATTATTCAGATAGAAGTCTATGTGGTCGGCATACTCCTTGATAAGTCCACAACTCAGTTTTGCCCAGTTGAGCTTCAGGCTGTCGCACGTATTATACTGGAGCGGAATACTGGCAGAGGCTGTGACTTTATTATTTAAATAGGTATATGGTGTGTAAGTAATCAACTGGTTTTTAAAGCGTGACACATACAGGTCACCTTTACTCACTTCTGGGTACTGACTGTTGAACTCAGCCACTTTTGCGGCTGTACTACCCCATCGGGAACTGTAGGCAGACTTCTTGACCTGCACGGGGATACTCTTGGCGATATCATCGTAAAGGCCGATGGCTACCGGAATGGCTGCGTATCTACCTGTCTTCTTGAAATAGCAGTAGTTGTTCATCCACTGACCGCCATCTTTATTAAACGGGTCATCCTGCTTATAAAGTCCGTCATAAAGATCACCCCAGGCAGCATATTTCTGTTCATCACTGCCTGAACTGATGTCATTAATCACGGCTATCTTGGTCTTCCCCACTACCTCTGCACGGGTAGGAATGGTCAGCGTGCCATCGACAATCTTCGAAAACATATCCATCCAGATATTGCGGAAACCGGGAAAGGTACCCCAGTTGCGACAGGTATATCCATTGACTGTGGTATTATTCAGGTTCTGAAAATCTTCCGTCCATATCAGTTCTGGACCATCCCAGACTGAACCGCCATTGACGCCGGTCTGCTCCATCACGGTACCGATACCTGCTGCCACGGGATATTTCTTACCGCTATTCTTACCCAATAAGGCATCAATGGCACCATTCCATCCGCAATTATCGTAACGTACACCGAAATTCTTGGCCAAACCGGAGATAAACGGTGACAGGGTGACACTCTCATTGTTATAAAAACAAGAAGAGGTGGTATACTTATAGAGCCACAAAATGGCTTCAGGATACTGCTGACAGGCGGCGAGCAAATCGGAGTTGCGCTTCATCATACCTACAGGATTCAATGCGTGCGACCAGATATTGCCACAGAAACTCACGGTGAGGAATCCACCGTACTTATGGGACATGGGCACCAGTTTGGCAAACAAGGCTATACGGGATGCCTGTGTACTGGAACTTTTGTCATTGGCCTCGTCAAAGCCCCAAAACTGTTCGGCATAATTCCAACCCAGAAAGTTGGGATACTTCTTAAAGAAATACTCAAACGTCTCGAGGTCATTATCCTGAATATGAGTGTGTCCGCCACTTGCCGGCTGACAGGTGAACCAGACGCCGTTGTTCTGGCAGACAGTAGCCCATGACTTGTAAGTGCGGACTGCATTCTGCGGCATCTTATAGACATTCTTGTCCGTATCATATTGACAGGAAAGTGACAGATTAAGACATACATACGGCTTGAGCACAACAGGTATCATATTGATAATCTTCTGCGGGTCGGCCTTATTCCATACATCCACATGTACCAGCCACAGCGGATGACGGGAGTCTATCGGTCGGCGTTCCTGTGCCAAGGTAGTTTGTGCTGCAAGCATCAGCAGCAGCATTAAAAAAAGAGGTAGAATCGTTTTCTTCATCGTTTTTGTAAGCTTATTGATATGGTGGCAAAGGTAAACCAAAAACGAGAAAACTGCATTTATATATGTTGCAGATGCTTTCAAATACGTCTCACAGTGGTTGGCGGACACTAAAAATTCTCGTAAAGTGAATTTTAATAGCAAATAATTTGGTGTTTTCCGGGAAAATACTTACCTTTGCAGCCGGTTTAATGGTTCGATAGCTCAGTTGGATTAGAGCAACGCCCTTCTAAGGCGTGGGTCCTGGGTTCGAGTCCCAGTCGAATCACTACCATTTTTAAAGCTTTGTAGTACCGTAACCCTTGGGGTTGACTGGATTTGACGGCAAGACGAGATGGTACGTAAGCACGCGGAGTGATGACTGTATACTCCATAATACATTCGGTCAAAATTTTAATTGGCGAAAACAATTACGCTCTCGCAGCTTAATCGAAGTATAGTAGATTTGAGCTAAATCTCTTCACTAGGTGTTGAGACGGGACATCGCTCAGAGGATGTGTCTTCGAATTACTCTGGTCAAGCGGTGCAGGACAATCGGAGATGGTTTCTGTAGGCCTCGTGGCAGAAATGAGATTTAGAGGATAAGGTGACGGTTGGTGGTCCAGGTCTTGCCGGCACTCGAAAATCAAAGGCTGGAATAAGCGTGTAGAAAGCGTATGGTTTCCTTGTGCGGACGAGGGTTCGAATCCCTCCAGCTCCACGAAAGAAGCTTATTTCGAACAAAAAGAGGTATTAGTTCTACTAATACCTCTTTTTGTCTTTCCTCTCGTCTGTATCGATTCTTTAGATGGTAAGAATGAACCGGGTGCCTTGCTTATAACTACTGTCATACGATAAGGTGGCATGGATCAACTGGCAGATGGTCTGACAAAGACTCAAACCAATTCCGGTGGTCTTCACTTGTTCATGGGTATCGGTAAACAACTCGAATATCTCTTTCTGACGATCTTCACTGATGCCACAACCAGTATCGGTGACGAGGATGGATGCATGACCGGATTCCGTGGCGGTCATAACACACTTCACTGTAATGGAACCCTGTGAGGTGAACTTGACCGCATTGTCCAAGAGTTGTTCCAGAATAATGGCCACTGCCCTGCGGTTGGTATGCAATACACTATTGGAACGGGCATCGGAATCCAAACTGATACTTACTCCTGTATGAAGACGTGGACGTACTCCGTCGATGCTGTCCATCAACAGTTCATTCACCAGAAATTCTTCATCCAGACTAATCTCTGCCAGACTCTCATAGTAGGAAAGGCGTATCATATTGTCGATGATATTGGTGAGAATCTCTGAACTCTCCTTGATACGGCTGGTAATCTCATTTTTCTCTTCTTCCGTAAACGAAATACCTGATGAAGTAAGAATCTGAGAGAAGCCATCGATGGAATTGAGGGGCGTACGTATCTCATGACTGATATTATTCAGGAAGGCCTGTTTCACCTCATTGGCTTTCATGGCCTCCACTTGTGCATGTTCCAGTTCGGTCTTGGCACGCAACAGCTCTGCATTCTTGACGGTAAGATGGCGGATAAAGTGATTGCGGCGCAAAAGGGAGAACACCAAGCCACCCACAATAATGACAATGAGGAAAATAATCAATCCAAAGATAATCAATCGACCATGCTGCTGCAGCTCACGATTCCGTATTTCACTTTTATACCGCTGAATCTTTAAATCCTTAGTCTGCGATTCCAGATAGGAATTGCGGATCTGTGAAGCCCGACGGACCAGTTCCATATTACTGTTCTTCAACTGCAGATCCTTGGTGAGTGACTGTAACCGATGCTGTTCCAAACGCGACTTCATGTGCTGCAACAGCAGACTCTGATTGGCCAGCTTCAACTCCTTGGCTTCATTTTCCGTACGCGCCAAATCCAAATCTGCCAAATAGGACGTCAATGAATTCCGCTGATTTTCATTACTGACAGAATCCATGAGAATATGATAATCGGTCAGAAAATAATAGGCAGACTCATAATCATTGAATTCCGCTGCTATCAATGACTGCAAATGAACACGAGACAGAGAATTCTTAATCTTATCCACAAAAAAGCCTGCCCGCTTCTGATCGTGGTCCAACAGACTCTTGTCTATCTCAACCTCATAATAGAAATTATCCTCATGACCTAATTTTGCCACTGCCTTCTTGCGCTGCTCATAAAATTCCCTGAAATGAACACGTTGTGACTCAGTAATATAGGATATCAGACACTTGAGAGACCACGCGTTCAACTCATGCAGTGGTTCCAGATGCTTCTCGCACAATGCCATGTCGCAATACTGAAGTGCCTGCTCTGGATGGAGCGTATAATCAGTCTTGGCCAGTTCCAAATAATTAGAGGCAGCACTCTCATCCGGGAAATAACGATGACAATAATCGATGGCTTTCAACCTATATTCACGTGACAACTGAAAGTTTCCCTGTAAAGCAAGAATGCTAGCCATAACTGAGGTGGAAATATACATGCCATATGTACTATTATGTGACTTGGCATAATCTGATATGGACTTTACCATCAGACTACCTTTACTCCGCTGACCATGGGTGGCGGCATAGAGCGCCTCATTGCCCCATGTCTTATAAAAAGTGTGGACATCTGACTTGAGTGTAAGGGATTTTAATTTAGCAGTCGTATCAAAGAAGCTCTTGGAATCAGTAGTATTGTAGTATCTATACATATCTTTACGTAATCCATCGACAGAACTACGTGTTGCGTTTTGACTCCATAATGTAACACACAAAAAAGAGAAAAACGTAACTAGCAATATATATTTTACTTTAACAAAGTTCATTCCCACTACACGGCTCCTTACTGATATTACGGTTTCTTTATTAGGCAAATATACGCATTAATATCGTATAGTGGATGCTTCTTGTCTAAAAAAAAGTTAAATGGAGAAAATCTGTGATTATTTGTCAATTTTCTCCATTTAACTATTGGCTGAAAAAACGGATGCAAGGGTACTTACCGAGTCATCAACTTCAGTGTGACTGGTTTCAGTCCTTCTGCTTCTGCCTGAAGCGTAACCTTAGAAGGTGTGCGATGGGAACGAAGTATCACCGTACAGGTTCCATTATACAGCCTGCGGGTATCGCCCACAGAAAGTTCATCACTGCTCATATCACCATTGATGACCCCTATGATTTCGGCATCACCCGATACGGTGAAATGTACGGGGGTAGTCTGAGTAGCCACCGTCCGCCCTTTGGCATCCTGTGCCGTGATACGGATATGCTGCAAATCCATGCCATCGGCCTGCCAAGTCTCCGGATCTGCCTCTGCCTGCAAACGGACTGCTGCACCAGTGGTCTCTATCTGGTGGGTAGCCACCAGTTTCCCATTGGTATAGGCACGGGCTATCAATGTACCGGGCTGATATTCCACATCGGTCCAAAGTATCCGATTACGGCTGCGGCTGTTTTTGCGGTCGTTCTGCTGTTTTCCCAAACTCTTACCATTCAGCAGAAGTTCCACCTCATCGGCATTCGTATAGGTGTACAACTTGAGTTTAGCACCTGGCGTACGGTTCCAATGCGATGTCATGCGGTCTGTTCCCACCTGTACATCATTCCAGACAAGGTTCTGTCTCTGGTCCACAATGCCAATATGTACCATAGGCTCTTCGGGGATGAAGAAACTGCGCAGGAACCATGCGGTGGGTTTGGGTTCCAGGCTGATATCAAAGACACCCTGGTTCCATCCCTTTTCCGGCCAACCGTTGGATTCACCCAAATAATCTATCATACCCCAATAAGCCAAACCGATGACTTTATTCAGGTCCATATCGAAATAGTTCGGGCCCATATTGGCATTATTGGCCTCACTCTGGTAAAACATCATATGGGGATAACGACGACTGTCGCCAGGGAAATACATATAACGATAATTATAGGCTGCCACATCGGTGACAAGTGCAAGCGGCGCGGGAATGGAATCAGTAAACTGATTACGGCCGCGGGGATGCATGGCTACCGTCACAGGACGGGTGGTATCATAACGATGGAGCAATTCGCGCTGGAGTTTATATGGGGTGACGCCCCAGTCTGCATAAGGCAGACTCCAATAGGTCTGCAACTCATTGCCCAGACTCCACATCACCACTGACGGATGATTACGGTCGCGCTTGACGAATTCCGGTACATCATACTGCCACAACTGGGTCCAGTCTACCCTACCTCCGGCAAACTGCTGAAGCCACTTATCGTACAGTTCATCCACAACCAGAAATCCATATTCATCACAAAGATTCAGAAAGGACTCACTGTAGGGATTATGGGAGGTGCGCACATGGTTGAACCCAAACTCCTTGAGCAGTTTGAGCCGTTTCTCGATGGCACGGGGATAGGCTGCTGCACCCAGGGCGCCCAAGGTATGATGGTTGGCAATGCCCTTGAGCAGCACCTTCTCACCATTGAGTCGGAATCCGAAAGCGGGTGAAAACTCTATCTTACGAATGCCGATGCGCTGGGTTGTCTCATCAGCCACAGTACTGTCGGGACGAAGCATACGCAGACGAAGTGTATACAGATAAGGATGCTCACATGACCACAGGTTAACCTGATTCAGCGAGATGGTGTCCACGGCATACTCACGCTGTTTCTGATTACGATAAAACGGCAGAGTGCGCAACTGATGGTACACGCTATTTCCCTGAGCATCCAATAGGGTCACATCTACGGGAATATACTTATTTTTGAGATTGTTCGCCATCTCTGCCTGTACAAATAGCTGAGCAGTACGAGCAGACGGATTGACATCCATGGTGACATAAAGGGGATGACGGGCAAAATACTGCTGGGCATCGGTCACTACCAAATGAACATCGCGGAACAGTCCGCCTCCTGTATACCAACGGGAATTATTAGGCTGCTGGGTATTGGCTTTCACGGCAATGACATTGGACTTTCCCCACTTCAACTGCTGGGTGATATCTATCTCAAAGCCCACATATCCATAGTCCGTCCCGCCTACTCGCTCGCCATTGAGGTACACATCTCCTACGAGCATAATACCCTCAAAGTCTACGAGTACACGTTTGCCACGCCAGGAGGCATCAGGAGTGAATGACTTGCGGTACCAGCCGATACCCATCTCCTTGAAAGCGCGGGCTGACAGGCGGGAACGTACGTTACTGGCTGCGTCGCTGTTGTCGGCTTTCTCATCTTTCGAAGGTGACACCCAAGGCTGGGATATCTGGAAATCATGCGGTAGATTGACGGTTTCCCATCCCGATGCCGTATTCACGTCAGAGACATCGCCCCGATGGAATTGCCAGTCGAAATCAAAGTTTTGTACGACACGTGATTGTTCCGACAACGCCTGAACCGCAACGGTTTGTTTTTTCTTGGCTGCTTGTGCCGGCATGACAATAACTAATGCCAGAAGCGCCATAATTATCAGTGATTTTTTCATTTTTAGTAGAACGTCGATTAGTTTACGCCACAAAGTTACTAAAAAACGAAGACAGTACAAAAGGTTTTCTCTGTTTTTTATGACAACATGACTACAGATCATCTGTCGTGAACTACTATCTGCCCAATAACCGACGCAACAAGAAGTAGAGATTCTCCTGAAAACAAAAGATTCGCCAACTGCTGCAAGGACGATAACCAAATTTCCGTATCGTCCGTCTGTCAAGCACACTTCTATCTATATTCCGCCATACTCTAATCAGTTCACTTAGTCCATAACTACGCTCATTATCAGGAAGTTCTTTCCCATGGTTAAAGTAGAACATATAGACATCTATCAGATTCAGCCAGCGATGGTTTTCGTATTGGTCCAACAAATCCTGTGATACATGCAGTTCCTTCATCTGTCGCACCATACTCTCATTGGCCCGCAGATAGTCGAACCGCCGTACACTCACACCGTGGGTCATGGAAGCGGCATGCTGCAAATAAAAATAGGCACCACTGCACTTACGTACCTCGCGTGAGACAATGTAATGTATACGTGTGGTATTGTCATCACTATAAAGTCGACATGTCTCATCGTACGGATACATCTTAAAAATGGATGTACGTAATATGTATACACCATGAAGTGTCCAATCCAGACTCTGACGAAAAGCCTCCATACCGGAAAGCACTTCAAAAGCGGGCATCTGATAACTCGTGGACCCCGAAAAATTCACGGCATCATCCCCACTCATCTGCGAGAGCATCCTACAGTCGAAAAGCACCGCATCCGTCTGCTGATGGTTTTCAAACACCTCCACTGCCTTTTCCAACGCATCAGCAGACAAGGTATCATCAGCATCCAGGAAACAGGTGTAAGTGCCACATGCCTGTTGCAAGCCGATGTTCCTCGCATGAGCCTGGCCGCCATTCTCTGACAGGGAGATGACTGCAATCCTTGCATCACGACGGGCATACTCATTCAGCAACTGCAGACTGCCATCCTCTGAATGATCATCAACGCAGATAATCTGGATATCAGCTACCGTCTGACGAAGTAACGACCCTATACTCAAAGGCAAAAATCGCACTGCATTATATACCGCTACCAGGACTGAGACTTTAGGCATGATGAACAAATTTATGCTTCAGAGAGTCCCACAGGGAAGTCTTCTGGCGCAGAATATAAAGTGACAGGGCGGAAGAAACAACCATGACGACTATCGCTGCAATCCAGTAAAGACAGGGAGACGAGATGAAAGTGAATGAATAAGACAATATTCCCAAAGGAAGGAAAACAGCCATATAGCGAATTACCGTGGAAGACATGCGATAACCATAATGGGCATGTACAAATGCCAAAACCACGAACAAATCAATGAAATATGCCACGGATATACCCAAACCTGCGCCCCATAGGCCCCATATCCGAAATCCCATAATAATCATGATGACCATCACGACATCCGAGATGCCTTCCAATACCAAATAAGCAACAGAGTCGCTCTTGGCCAACGTGAGATATGAGATAGGTAATGAAACGGACTTGAAAAACATGGAAAAGATGGTAATCTGTGCCATGGATACGACTGGCAGGAATTTCCCGCTGTAAAACAGGGGTATCAGGACAGGTAAAAGTACCATCAACGCAACCAGCATCGGGGATACCATTAATATGGATACCTCTATCTGGCGGTTTACGGTAAGATTTCTAGAACCTGTATCACTGTTTACTGCAGACAGTCTGGGGAAGAAATCGGTCTCCATGGCCGAAAATACCATTCCGGCATAAGTCACCGTAAGCATATATCCTGCATTATAAAATCCCACAACATCCAAACTGCCATAATAGCTGAAGTAGGCCCGCACAATCATCTCCACCCCACTGCCTAAAATCCCGGCTGCGACAAAAGCCAAACCCAGTTTTATCATTCTCGTGCCTCGACCCAAAATCCGGATACTGCCGCGCAACTGCAACGGATAGCGACGAAAAGAATAAATAATGGTAAACAGCATCGTGACAAGTGCCATGAGGAATATCACGGGGACGATACCTGCCTGACCAAAGAAATAATACAAGGGGACACTTACAACAAGCGCTGCAAAAACATTATATATCTGAATGGATGCCAGGGAGCGTAACTGTCTGGTAGCCTTGAGTATGGCTGTTTCACCTCCGGTAAGGGCTATCAGTCCTACGGCTGGTGCCAACAGAATGAAATGCAAGGTGTGATCACCCCAAGAGAATACGAGATTGCTGAACAACGGCCCCAGAAATACGCATGCTATCATACCCAGTAATGCGGTCACGATACTCCAGGCACGTATCAACTTGATGAAATGGTTCACAATTTTCTCATTACCACTGTCATAGATTTCCGACAGATGCTTGACTGCACTGAAAGAAATGCCTAAATTGGTGGACTGGGAGATAAAACTGACCGTGGTATTGAAAATAGATGCCAAGCCCATTCCGTCCGGACCCAGCAACAAAGCTACCAACTTATTACGTACAAGTCCCATCAAAATATTCAGGCCTTGTACCCCGCCAAATAACCCTGTGTATTTCAACACATGGTTATAACTGCTCTCACGGTTATCATTCTTCACATTATTTTAACGACGTAAATCAACTATTATTGTAATTTCAAAAAAAATACTCCAAATAAAGATAAGAAAACACAAAAAATGTGTAACTTTGCACTATGAACAAACCGAGGCTCAGCATCATCGTACCTGTTTACCAGGTACCCGACACACTCAGCAAATGTGTAGAAAGCATTGTGGCACAAACCTTCCAGGACTGGGAACTGCTGCTGATAGATGATGGATCTGCTGATGAATGCGGAACACGCTGTGATGAATGGAGCATGAAAGACGAGCGCATCACAACTATCCACCAAACAAATCAGGGTCTCTCGGCTGCCCGCAATACGGGTATCAGCAAGGCACAAGGTGAATATATCACCTTCATTGACTCTGATGACTGGATAGATACTGATACTTTACGACCTGTGATGCTGCTCATGGATGCACACGCCAACTGCGACCTTATGGAATATGAAGCCATCATACATGAGGGATGCCCTAGACAGTACTATCTGCAACTGGAAAACCGCACATACCTCGACTGGAAACTGTATTGGCTGGAACAAAAGGCTTACAGTCATACGTATGCATGCAACAAAGTGTTTAAAACCTCACTATTTACAGAAGTTCATTTCCCTGTGGGACAGGTGTTTGAAGATGCCAGCACATTACCCAAACTCATCCAACACTGCCGATGCATCATGACTGTCAATCACGGATGTTATCACTATCTCTGGAATGAACATGGCATCACGGTATCGGCATCAGCCATACAGATGCAGACACTGGTAAAGGCTCATCTGCAGACTGCCAGACTCATGGATATACAGGCAGAGGGATTCACTGATTATTTGGCACAGATAATCAACTGTCAACTTACCGTGTATGCGGGCGGAGGTAAAATCTGTCATCCATCCATTTTCAAGGAGATGCAACGTTGCCCGATGCACTCAACAGACATCAATGGAAAAGAAAAATTGAAAGTAATCATATTTAAACTCATTGGTATAACATGGCTATGCAAGATTTACAAATCAATCAACAGGACAACAAAATACTAATATCATTCATCATCACCTACTACAACATACCGGTGGAGATGTTACAGGAATGTGTCAAGAGCATTCTCTCCTTGTCTCTGCGCTCCTTTGAACGTGAAATCATCATCGTGGACGATGGTTCAGAGATATCGCCTATCGACCAGTTGGCAGAACTTTACAATGATATTATCTACATCCGTAAGCCCAACGGCGGTCTGTCGGATGCGCGAAATATCGGTATCGACATTGCTCACGGTGAATATATACAATTTGTAGATGCCGATGATACACTCATCCAAGCTCCTTATGAAAACTGCATAGACATCACAAGATTCCAAAAGACTGACATGGTAATGTTCCACCATACAAAAGATGACAATCCCGGCATCTCGATAGAGGAAACTCAACCCATGTCTGGTACTGAATACATGCACCATAATAATCTGTGCGCTACTGCCTGTGGATACATATTCAGACGTGCTATCCTGGGAAACCTGAGATTTCACAAAGGTATTTATCACGAAGATGAGGAGTTTACGCCACAACTACTGTTGAGGGCTGAAATAGTATATCCTACCCAAGAGAAAGCCTACAGATACCGACAACGTGAAAATTCCATCACAAATAATCAGGACAAAGATAAGGTTCAGAAACGGCTCAAGGATACCAAGACCGTCATCTATAAGTTACAGGATCTGGCTGCCCACCTACCTAAAAATGACAGTCTCGCCATGCAGCGCAGAGTGGCCCAACTGACCATGGACTTCATCTATCATGTGATGACGGAAACTCACTCATCCAAACAGTTGGAACTGCAACTGCAGGAACTAAGTGAACACGGTCTGTTTCCCCTGCCTGACAAAGAATATACTACAAAATATAAATGGTTCCGCAAATTGACTACCAAGAAATGGGGCCGCACGATTCTTTTGCGTACACTGCCACTTATCAAATAAGAACCAGTAAAAAACAATGAAGATACTGCTTTTAGGCGAATACAGTAATGTGCATGCAACACTTGCACGGGGACTACGGGAACTGGGGCATCAAGTGACCTTGATATCCAACGGTGACTTCTGGAAAAATTATCCCCGCGACATCGATGTGAGCAGAAAACCCGGAAGATGGGGCGGCATCTCACTGATGGCCCGCATCATGCTGCTACTGCCCAAAATGAGCGGTTATGACGTGGTGCAACTTATCAACCCCCTGTTTTTTGAACTCAAAGCAGAACGATTGCGACCCATTTATCAATATCTGCGCAATCATAACAAGAAAATCATCCTCTGCGGATTCGGCATGGACTGGTATTGGCTGAATGCCTGCACAAAATTCAGACTGCGATACAGTGACTTTAACTTCGGCAATCAGTTACGTACGGATGACATAGCTATGCGTGACAAAAAGGCATGGACCAACACAGCCAAAGTAAGCCTAAACAAATATATCGCCCAAGACTGCGATGCCATTGTGACCGGACTCTATGAATATTGGATAAGTTATCATCCGGAATTCCCCGAAAAAACAGTTTTTATCCCCTTCCCAATTGTCGTACCTCCCACCTATTCTACTGATACTGCATCCAAGTTGCGACTCTTTATCGGTATCAGCAAGGGTAGAAGTGCATATAAAGGTACAGACATTATGCTGCAGGCAGCAGAAGACATCGTACAGAAATACCCCGGGCAGGTGGAACTGCAGAAAGCGGAAGGCGTATCATTCTCCGAATATACCAGTATGATGGAGGGCAGTGATGCCATACTTGACCAGTTATACAGTTACACGCCGTCAATGAATCCACTGGAGGCGATGAGCAAAGGCATCATCTGCATCGGTGGCGGTGAACCGGAAAACTATGAGATACTGGGAGAAACTGAACTTCACCCTATTATCAATGTACAGCCTAATTACGACAGTGTGTTCCATGAATTGGAACAACTAATACTGCATCCTGAGCGCATCACCTTGCTCAAACGGCAAAGCAGACAATACATAGAGCGACATCATGACTACATCCTCGTAGCCCGAAAATATCTGGCACTTTACGAAAAATAAAGAATTACGGCAGTAAAAACATTGCCCTACAGACATAAAAAAGAGCAAGACGACCCGAAAGCCACTTGCTCTTTTTTGTTTTGTCCTATGAAAAGCTGTTTATGCTTCAGCAGGAGCCTCAGCAGCAGGTGCAGCCTCTTCAGTAGCAGGAGCTTCTTCAACAGCAGGAGCCTCAGCAGCAGCCTTTGCAGCTTCTTCTTCAGCCTTTGCAGCAGCCTCAGCAGCCTTCTTTTCAGCTACCTTCTTTGCTACAGCTTCATTGATTTTCTTCTCTGCTTCCAGTTCCTTAGCAATTGCATCCTTCTTAGCCTTAGCCTCGTTTTCACGAACTGCATCAATGCCCTGTGTCTTTGCAGTCTTCCATGCATCGAACTTCTTCTGTGCAGTAGCCTCGTCAAAAGCGCCCTTCTTCACACCACCGCGGAGGTGCTTCATCATGTAAACGCCTTCTCCGCTCAGGATGTTACGAACGGTGTCTGTTGGCTGTGCGCCATTCTCTACCCAGTAGAGTGCTCTTTCGAAATTCAAATCTACAGTAGCTGGATTGGTGTTAGGATTGTAAGTACCAATCTTCTCAGTAAATTTACCATCACGTGGTGCTCTAACGTCAGCGATTACGATGCTATAGAAAGCATAGCTTTTACGACCGCCGCGCTGTAATCTGATTCTTGTTGCCATTTTTTAAAACTTTTTATTAATGAGGTTTGAATTTAATGCCATTAACTCGTAATAGCGGGTGCAAAGGTACAAAAAAAAGTGGAAGACTTATCATTTTCCTCCACTTTTTTACATTTTATTATCGTTTTTCTTACTTCTTCTTCAATGTAAGTCCTGCTTCCATGCCTTTCACACTGGACATCAGTGAAGATACTGTACTCAATGTTGAGTTGCCTGAATTCTTTGCTATGCCTTTCATCAGGGTAAGCAACTTGGTGGCATCTGTCACAAACTGAAGTTTGCTACCGTCTAACTGAGTGGTCACTTCCACGGTTTTCAACTGCATAAAGGTAAGGTTCAGTTTGTTATTCTCTACTTTCCATGTGCCACTTACGCTCTTGCCTTTCAACTTCTCTGTGAAAGTACCATCCTGATTGAATGTCATAACCATAGAACCTGGTGTGATACCATATTTCGTAAGATAACCTTGAATGTTGTTTTCAATCTTATTTGCAGCGATTTTCGAGGCAGCTTTTGCCAGTATATTGCTGGAAGTGAATACGACAGCAGGCTCACTGTAAGCCCATGTGCCAACAATATTATCAGCAGAAGCCTGCTTATTGGAAGAGAAAATAGTGGTGAGACCTGATACCAAATCCTTGGAAGATGAAGAGGCTGCACTTGTTACCGAACTGAGTACATTACCCAAATTAAGCTGGGCATTTGCATTTACGCCGCACATCAACATCAAGCAGAGAGCGGCAGATTTCAACATAATCTTTTTCATTATACTTGTTAAATTAACGCTGCAAAAGTACTATTTTCATAGGTCAACACCAAATAAATTCGATAAAATTTTCATATCTAACTATTTTTATGTATATTTGCCTTGTTATGATAAAATCTATTTCCATCCTTATCCCCACATACAACTATGTATGTGTCTCATTGGTTGCACAACTGCAGCAACAAGCTGCAGATGCAGGAATAGAATTTGAGATTATCGTGGCCGATGACGGATCCACTGATCAGCAGACTGTTTCTGCCAACCAAGCTATCAACAGTATTCCTCATGCTCGGTACATCGTCAGAAAGGAGAATGTGGGGCGTGCTGCTATCCGCAACTTCATGGTGGAACAGAGTCTGTTCCCACACCTATTATATATAGACAGTGACATGGTGATACCGTCTGATGATTACCTGCGACGATATGCTGAAACCAAAGAGAATGCCATATACGACGGAGGCATCATCGTACGGGGCAATGGAAATGAACTGAAAGGCAATCTGCGCTACCTGTATGAAAAGGCGGCAGAGCACAAACATGTGACAGCAATGCGCAATATGCAACCTTATCAGCATCTCCATACAGCGAATCTGATGGTACCACGCCAAGTAATGCTTCAATGCCCTTACGATGAACGATTCCAACGCTATGGTTTTGAGGATATTCTTCTAGGGAAGTCTTTCAAACTCCGCCATATGCCCATCCGACATATCGACAATCCGCTGAGTTTCGAAATATTTGAGCCCAATATCGACTTCGTCAGGAAGACGGAAGAGGGATTACATACACTTTATGAATTCCGCGATGACCTCCGCGGATATTCACAGTTGCTCACCATGGCTAATTATCTGCAAAGACGCCATCTGACTCCACTAGTGCGCTTCTGGCATTTTCTCTTCGGAAGACTGGAGCGACGCAATCTGACTGGTTCGTCTCCACATCTGCCTCTCTTTAATATCTATAAAGTAGGCTACTATATGCAATTGACAAAGAAGAAATGAAACAAACAGAAAACAAACACCTATAAATATTAATCAATAATTAATTAAACTTATTAAAACAATGAAACGATTTGCATTCAAAATGTACCTGAAACCAGGTTGTGAAAAAGAGTACGCCAAAAGACATGCAGCTATTTGGCCAGAACTGAAACAGATGATCAAAGAACAGGGAGTTGGCAACTACAGTATTTTCTGGGATAAAGAGACTAACATTCTCTTTGCCTATCAGGAGTGCAGTAAAGAAGGCAACAGCCAGGACACTACTAATGTTGACCCCATTACCCAAAAATGGTGGGATATGATGGCTGACCTCATGGAGGTTAATCCAGACAATTCACCCGTCACTATACCAATAGAAGAGCTTTTCCACATGGAATAGCAAGATGTAACAGGTTATCATAAGAGAGAATGTGATACATAGATATGCCACATTCTCTCTTTTTCCGTTTTTCAACTGATTATATAGCGTTTTATTAGAGAATGAAAAATATTATTCACTTTATGGACACTCTTGCTGTGCCTGGCGGGAACAGCAAAAAGTATATACTGCCAAGATATATCTGACAGGCGATGATAAAACACTGATAATAAAATATGATGAATAAGAGGAAATACTATACAAAAACGCCCGCTGCATATTAATTAGCAACGGGCGTTTCTTATTTGATTAATTGCTATCGCTTGGCAAGCCTTAATTATTCACGCTGCCTCCTACGATATCAAGAAGTTCATTGGTAATAGCCTGCTGACGACTCTTATTGTACTGTAGATTCAATTGACGAAGCAATTCATCCGCATTATCCGTAGCTGTCTGCATGGCCACCATACGTGCTGCATGCTCACTGGCATTGCTGTCCAGTAAAGCAGTATATAGCTCCAAGTGCGCCAATTTAGGTAATAATTGGCGGAGTACAGTCTCCATATCCGGCTCTACCAGAAAATTATCATTCAGTGGCTTTGCCTCTTCCACTTCACTACCCTGCCTACGACCCTTCTTGCGCAGGTACTCCTGTGCTTTCTTTGTCACAATGTTCGTGGTGAGGTCACGCTCATGGTCGGCATCCAGTTCTGCTTCCAAATCGATAGGAAGATACACTTTTCGGGTGAGAATCTGACTACCGGCACTTTTAAAATGATGATATATCAGTTCCACCTTATCGTAATCTTTATATTTGAATTTCTGAACCAAATCCTCAGCCAGTTGCACGCACTGCTGCACATTGGGCTTATCTGCCATTTCTGTGAAATCACCTTCTGACTTCAACCCCAACTTTGCTACCTTTTCGGCTACTTTACGTCCAATAGGATAAATATGGATATCAGTGATACCCTTATTCTGATAATCCTGAATGGCAGCCAACATCAACTTGATGACATTGGCATTGAAACCACCGCAGAGGCTGCTGTTGGACGAATATACCACCAAAGCTACCTTATGTATCTCTTTGCGCTCTACATTAAATATAGTGCGGGCATCGATATCGGAAGCAAGGAATGTACGTAGGATATGCTCCAACATATTAGAATAAGGGAGCATGTTTCCTATCATCTGCTGTGCATGGTGTAGCTTGCTGGATGCCACCATCTTCATGGCACTCGTAATCTTACGGGTACTGTTGACGCTGGCAATTCGGTCTTTTATCTCTTTCAGAGCAGCCATAAGCAATTACTGTTTATAGGTACCGGCGATATCGGCCATTACCTGTTCAATAGTCTTTGTGGTATCATCGTCTATCTTTCCGCTGCCCAGTGTAGCTATCACCTGTGGATATGATGAACGTATCTTGTCGAGAAATGCATCCTGACATTCACGCACATGAACTACTGGTACATCATGCATCAGACCATGTACGCCACAATACAAGATGGCAATCTGCTCGCCCACAGGCATAGGACTATACTGTGGCTGGATAAGAAGCTGATTGTTCTTACGACCACGGTCCAATGTCATGGCAGTCACAGCATCCATATCACTAGAGAACTTGGAGAAGCTCTCAAGCTCACGGTACTGTGCCTGGTCTATCTTGAGGGTACCTGCCACCTTCTTCATACTCTTGATCTGGGCAGATCCACCTACACGAGATACTGAGATACCTACATTGATAGCAGGACGGAATCCCTGATTAAACAAATCGGTTTCCAGATATATCTGACCATCTGTAATGGAAATCACATTGGTAGGAATATAAGCTGACACATCACCTGCCTGTGTCTCAATGATAGGCAGTGCGGTAAGTGAACCACCACCCTTCACATGCCCCTTAAGGCTCTCGGGTAAATCGTTCATCTGCTCTGCCACCTCTTGCTGCTCATTGATTTTTGCAGCACGCTCCAACAGACGGGAGTGAAGATAGAACACATCACCAGGATATGCTTCACGACCTGAAGGACGGCGCAGGATCAGTGACACCTCACGATATGCCACGGCCTGCTTTGACAGGTCATCATATACGACGAGGGCTGCACAACCACGGTCACGGAAATACTCACCGATGGCTGCACCGGCAAACGGTGCATAATACTGCATAGCTGCAGGATCGGCTGCAGTAGCAGCCACAACGATGGTATAAGGCAGAGCACCATGATCACGGAGCGTCTGTACCAATGCAGCTACGGTAGAAGCTTTCTGACCGATGGCTACATATATACAATATACAGGCGAACCTGCTTCAAAGAAACTCTTCTGATTGATGATGGTATCTACAGCAATGGCAGTCTTACCTGTCTGGCGGTCGCCGATGATAAGTTCACGCTGACCACGACCGATAGGAATCATGGAGTCTACCGCCTTAAGACCAGTCTGCAACGGTTCCTTCACTGGTTGACGATAAATCACACCAGGAGCCTTACGTTCCAAAGGCATCTCAAAAGATTCAGTAAGATCTATATCTCCTTTACCATCGATAGCCTCACCCAGTGGGTTGATGACTCTACCCAGCATATTGTCGTTGACACGGATAGAGGCTATACGCTTGGTACGCTTAACCACCATACCCTCTTTGATGCCAGCGGTGGAACCCAGTAGCACACAACCTACGTTGTCTTCCTCCAAGTTCATCACGATAGCCATAGTGCCATTCTCAAATTCGAGCAATTCATTGGCTTCAGCATTACGCAGACCATAGATGCGGGCCACACCATCACTTACGGTAAGTACAGTGCCGACCTCATCAAACTGTTCTGCCTGGCTTACACCCTTGAGCTCATCGAGCAGCACCTGGGATACTTCGCTTGGTTTTATTTTGTCTGACATGTTTTTTACTTAATTTCTGATTTTATTTTTTTAATTCTGTAAGAATGGCAGCCAACTTGGTTTTCACGCTGGCATCCATCCGGAAGGTATCATACTCAAGGATAAAACCACCTATTAATTCGGGGTTCACCTCGGTCTCAAACTCCACAGTTCCACTAGTCTTGCGCTCTACCATCTGGCGCATCTTCTGCTCTGTTGCATCGGATACACGTGCGGCGGTAGTGAGTTTACCACGGATAATATTCTTCTCTTTGCGGTAAAGTGTGATGTACGAATGGGCTATAAACAGCATCATGCTCTCACGTCCCTCTCTGATAACCAAAGCTATAAAGGCTTTACTCAGATCCGAAGGATTGCTGCCCAGCGCAGTGATGAGCAGTTGCTCCTTGGTAGACTTGGCAAGCATGGGATTATCTATCGTAGGCCGTAACTGTGGCACTTCCAGGAAGGCCTTGGCCACGGTCTGCATCTCTGCATATACCTGCTGGGATACCTGCTGCTCCATAGCGCTTTTAAGCAGCGCACGGGCGTATCTAACCGATATTACTCCTATATCCATACTTTCACCTTATTTATTAGAAGATACATCATCCAGCATACGGTCGATGAGTTCCATCTGCTGCTGATCACCAGACAACTGCTTGCGCAGTACCTTCTCGGCAATCTCCACACTGAGGGTAGCTACCTGCTTACGGATATCGGCGATGGCGGCTGCCTTCTGCTGCTCTATCTCTGCCTTGGCATCGCTGAGCAGTCGGGCGCCTTCTTCACGGGCCTTTTCCTGTGCCTGAGCTACAATATTCTCACGGGTAGCGGCAGCTTCTTTCAGAATCTGCGACTGCTTCTCGCGAGCCTCTTGCAGGATGGATTCTCCTTCTTTCTGTATATTGGCCAGTTTCTCATTGGCTTCATGTGCCTTCTGCAGTGATTCATCTATGTAGGCCTTCCTGTCATTCACCATCTTGACGATGACGGGGAAACCGAATTTCCAAAGGATGAAAAGTACTACCAGAAAGACTACGGTCATCCAAAAGAACAGACCAAAAGCTGGAGTTATTAATGACATGGGCTTCTATTATACGAACAGTGCAAGAATTGAAATAACCAGAGCCACGAATGCAACACCTTCTACAAGAGCGGCTGCAATAATCATTGAGGTCTGTAACTGACCCATTTTCTCCGGCTGGCGTGCCATAGCGTCCATGGCCTGACCACCAATACGGCCGATACCGATACCGGCACCGATAACTGCTAAACCACCTCCTACAGTAGCACCAAGCTTAGCCAGTGCATCTGCTGCTAATAATAATGAAATCATAATCTTAAATTTTTAAATTGTTAATCTTTTATTTTTTACTTTTTATTTTCTTACTTCTGCCTTGTGCGGATGCACATGCGACATGGAAATGAATACGGAACTCAGTATGGTGAACACCATGGCCTGGATGTAACATACCAGTACCTCAAGGAGCATCATAAATATACTGAGGAGAACACTTACAGGCGTCATCACTGAACCCAATATCTGACCCATCACACCCTCCAATGCATACATAATAAAGATGATGCAGGAAAGGGAAATAGCGATAATGTGACCTGACAGCATATTACCAAAGAGTCGGATCATCAGCGCAAATGGCTTGGTGAAAATTCCGAGGAACTCGATGAATGGCATCAAGGGTACAGGTACCTTAAGCCACCAGGGCACATCGCCCCAGAATATATCTTTCCAATAATGACGGGTACCTGTAAGATTGACGATGAGGAATGTACACAACGCCAAGAACATGGTACAGGTGATATTTCCGGTAAGGTTTCCACCGCCTGGAGGGAAGGGAACGACACCCATCAGATTGACCAGGAAGATGAAGAAGAAACACGTGAGCAGATAAGGTGCATACTTATCAGCTTCCTTACCCAACGGCATCTTAATCATATCATCATATACTGACATGACAAACATGTGAATGAATCCTGTAAATCCTTTCGGAGCAGGGTCACTGGGTTTGTGCTTCTTACACCAACGTGCGGGAATCAGAATACAAAGTACCAGCAGGAAGGCATCGATAAAGAGCACCGTCACCGTCTTGGTAATGGATATATCTATGCTTACTGGTTCTAAGGTTCCATTAACCTGCTCTACGATTTGTCCTTTCTCACCAGCTTCGCCTTGTATAGAGAATCCATCGGGACCCTTACGCAGATGCTGAGCATTGGGTTCACGGTCAAATGCTGAAGAGCAATAGACGTGAAATCCTGAATGCTGAGAATAGAATATCATAGGCAGGGAAATAATCACGGGTTTACCACCTACATCGGTGACGTGCCATGAATAGGAATCCTGCACATGACCGAACAATATCTCCTTAATATTGATGCCACCCTCAGCCTTGTCGGCAGCAGACACTGATGACAGGGTGAACAGCATCACTATGACCAGGAATATTGATCTTAAATACTTCATTGATTACTAATTTTACTTACTTTTGCAAAAAATACGGCATCAAACAACAGTATGACCAGATAATAGACCATGAATACGATGGCAAACTGCATGATTAGCGTCTTCTGAGCCACTACAAGACAATATACCAACAGCACTAGCGCTGCCAGAATAAGCCGCATAAAGGAGGCTGCCAGATGAAGACGGGGCATCACTTCAGGCGAGCGACTCGCTACAGTCTGCCAAGCTACCGAATAAGCGATACTACACAGATAATGAAAGGTAAACGAGATGACAAGGGGCCACAGAAGAGTCTGTGGCAGCGAAATGCGCATCAGTAGTAAGCCTAACAGAGTAAGCGCGCAAAGTATATACAATGCAAACTTCTGGTAATTGTGTGATATACGGTGTATTACGGTCATCTGTTCAATTGTTGATTTAGATTAAAACTGGTCGTCCATCTCGGCACAGAGAGAAACAACATTCTTCTGTACTTCCACAAAACCACCGTGAATCATCAGTTGCTTTTTACCTTCACCAGTAGCATACTCTACCAATCCTGGCTTCAGCGTGGATATGATGGGGGCATGGTCGGTAAGTATTTCAAAGCTGCCAAGAGCGCCTGGAACCAGCACACTCTCCACATCTCCGTCGTACTCTATTTTCTCTGGCGAAATTATTTTTAACTTCAGCATACTTTCATGTTTATGGATTCACATTACTTTGTGGCTGCTGCCATCAGTTTCTTACCTTTCTCTCGGGCGTCATCTATTGTTCCAACATTCAGGAAGGCCTGCTCAGGCAGATCGTCCACCTCGCCATTCAGTATGGCATTGAAACCTTTGATGGTGTCTTCTATCGGAACCATTACACCCTTGATGCCTGTAAACTGCTCGGCTACGGTAAATGGCTGTGAAAGGAAACGCTGAACACGGCGTGCTCTGTTCACGGTAAGCTTATCTTCATCAGAAAGCTCATCCATACCCAAAATGGCTATGATATCCTGCAATTCCTTATATCGCTGAAGAATCTCCTTTACACGCTGGGCACAGTCGTAATGCTCCTTACCTACAATCAGTGGGTCTAGAATACGAGATGTGGAACCTAACGGATCTACGGCTGGATAGATACCCAACTCCGTAATCTTACGGCTCAACTCGGTAGTGGCATCCAAATGGGTAAAGGTAGTAGCAGGTGCTGGGTCGGTCAAGTCATCTGCAGGTACATATACGGCCTGTACAGAGGTGATAGAGCCCTTCTTTGTAGATGTAATTCTCTCCTGCATAGTACCCATCTCACTAGCTAGTGTAGGCTGATAACCTACGGCTGAAGGCATACGACCCAACAGGGCTGATACCTCTGAACCTGCCTGAGTGAAACGGAAGATATTATCGATGAAGAACATGATATCTGCTGCTTCGCCATCTTTACCTCCATGATCACGGAACTCCTCGGCCACAGTAAGACCGGAAAGTGCCACTGAAGCACGTGCCCCAGGAGGCTCATTCATCTGACCATAAACAAGGGTGGCCTGACTCTTTTTCAGCTCTTCAGGATCAACTAATGACAAATCCCATTTGCCTTCATCCATTGCCTTACGGAACTTCTCACCATAACGGATAACGCCTGAATCGAGCATATCTCGAATCAAGTCATTACCCTCACGGGTACGTTCTCCTACTCCGGCAAATACGGAATAACCATTGTGACCTTTGGCAATATTATTAATCAGCTCCATGATAAGCACGGTCTTGCCTACACCAGCACCACCGAACAAACCAATCTTACCACCTTTCATATATGGCTCCAGCAAGTCAATGACTTTAATACCTGTGGCCAACATTTCCTTGTGAGTAGACAAGTCCTCGAACTTCGGGGCTTCACGGTGGATAGGATAAGCACCTTCCATACTCAGCTGATTCATACCATCAATAGGCGCGCCAATAACATTCATCATTCGGCCTTTGATCTGTTCTCCCGCAGGCATAACAATAGGTGAACCCGTAGGCACAACCTCCAGTCCGCGCTGCAGACCATCGGTATTGTCCATAGCCACACAGCGTACTGTATCCTCACCGATGTGCTGTTGCACCTCGATGATGAGCTGGCGTCCATCCGGACGGGCTATTCTCAATGCCTCATGGATTTTAGGCAACACTTTCTCGGCATCCTGTCCCTGCGTATCGAAATATACATCGATAACAGGACCGATAATCTGAGAAATGTGTCCAACAATTTGTGACATAAGCATTTAATATTTTAACGTTAATCGTTTTTTATATGTATTTCGAATGGCAAAGATAAATAAAAATCAGCAATTCAAGCAATACTTTTTATTTTTTATTCTTAAACCTATGTAAAATTTCCCAAATAGTACAAAACTCTAGTGCTTTAGATTAGTTTTCTGCCTATCGTCGGCACATCTGATTTTTATATCTTTATGGTGAGTATTTCATTGATATCCGACAAATAGTTACCACTTCTGTGCTCACTCTTGGCATGCCATGCCTGTCTGCCTGCTCCCTCCACGGCCAGACTCACACTTTTCATTCCATAACGCTGGTTCAACTGATCAATGGTATGCATCAGTTGAAAGCGCTGTGGACGATTTTTTATTTTGTCAAACAGATTTTGCTGGATGGCAGATGCATCTGTGATATGGCCCAGTATCACCCCACCCTTCTTATAGCCGACTCCTGTTTGATACATGCTGTCCAACAGCTGCAATGCTGCATCAGTAATTTCTTGTGTATCGCATGTAGGAATAGGCAGCATGGTGGTCAGTGAATTACCATATTTCCCATATTGAGAATGGTCTTCGCAGAATCTACTGCTCTGCACGAAGACAGTCACAGAACTAGCCACAGAATGCAATCCCCGCAGTTTATTAGCACTGCTCGCTGAAAAATTGGCTATCGATGCCCGAAGCGATTCCTTATCTGTTATTGTATTTCCAAAACTTCTACTAGTGCAGATGCTCTGTTTACGGATTATCTCCGTAGTATCTATGCAGGGAATGCCATTTAGTTCTTTCCATGTCTGTATGGTAGGAAGTGTGAAGTGACTCCGCACCCAACTCTCTTTTTTCTCTGCCAATTCCAAAGGTGTGCTCACTCCATAATAATTAAGCTTCATAAGTATCTGCCTGCCGATGCCCCACACATCGGAAAGTGGAAAGAGCGACAGGGCCTTCCGCCGCTTCTCATCCGTATCTATCATACATACAGAGCGATATCCCTGATAGTTCTTGGCAAACTTGCTGCCCATCTTAGCCAACGTCTTGGTCGGTGCCACGCCCACACTGACAGGAATGTCCGTCCATAACTTTATTTTCTGTGCTACCGAGCGCATGTAGTCCTCCAGATTATAATACTGATCATAACCATCCAGATAGCAGAAGCTCTCATCTATGCTGTAATTATCCACCCTACTTACTGATGCCCGCAAGATATTGGTCACCCGTCTTGACATGGCAGCATAGAGATACATGTTAGTGGAAAATAGTGTGACGTGATAATAGTCCACGATATCCCGCTTCTTGAAAACCGGATCACCACGGCGCAGACCGAGTGCTTTAGCTTCGGGTGTCAGCGCCACGATGCAGCCATCATTACTCGACAACACACAAACGGGTTTACCATTCAGTCCGGGGTGGAATACTTTCTCCACCGAACAGAAAAAGCTGTTGCAATCTACTAATGCTATCATATACCTCTTTAATATAATGGTTTATGGATGATAAAGGTTACTACGCCCCATACATTAAATACATCACCATCGGATATCCGGATAGGAGAATAATCTGGATTGGCTGGAATCAGCCATCTGCTTCCGTCTTTTTCCTGCACTCGTTTCACTGTATATTCTCCGTTCAGTTCACACACGGCTATTTGCTTAGAGGTAGGCTCACGTTGACTTTTATCTACAATGAGGATATCACCATCATTTACTCCAGCATCTATCATAGAGTTACCCTGCACCCGAATCAAGTAGCAGGAATCGGTATGCGGACAAAGCATCTTCAACAGTTCTATATGCTGTGCCATCTCATCATTATCAAGTGGTATAGGAAAGCCTGCTACAATCTTCATATCGAAGAAAGGTAACTGTAGCGGTTTCACTCTTTCTGACGGAATGGCAATGCCCAACTTATTTAATGTTACAGGCTGGACAACCGATGACTGCGTCCGTATCTCTTTGGTGATACATGCGCGAATAAAATCCGTTTTATTATCCTGAGCGTCAATGAAGGCTGCCACCTCTCTATCAGCACGGAACGCATAGAGTTTACTGGTACCTTTTGGTCTACCAGCACCAATTCTAGGGCCTCCCCTCCTATCTTTAGCTGTATCCATGATGCAAAAATAAACAATATTATTGAATTACGTATAACAATTATCGAATAAAATAAATAACCGAGAGATAAAAATAATGATATAATCATATAAGTCTGTGCTTTACATCAAAAAAACGAGCACTCCATTCTAAAAGAATGAAATGCTCGTTTTTTTGATTAAAAGATATCCGTACCTGCAGATTAGTGCATGCCGAAGAGAAGTTTTAAGCCACCGTCAACTCCGGAGAATCCCATGAAAGCGAGACTCAACAGACCGGCAGATACCAATACAATAGCCATACCACGCATACCTTTCGGTATATTCACCAGTTCCAACTGCTCACGCATACCTGCGAAAACGGTAAGAGCCAGACCGAAACCTAATGCGGTGGAGAATGCATAGACTATACTCTCAATCAGATTAAAATCCTTCTGAATTACGAGGATGGCCACACCCAGCACACAGCAGTTGGTAGTAATCAGTGGCAGGAAGATACCCAGCGCTTGATAAAGGGCGGGTGAAATCTTCTTGAGGATAATCTCTACCATCTGCACCAAGGCAGCGATGACCAAAATAAAGGCCAGCGTCTGGAGATAAGCCAGGTTAAACGGATCAAGGATATACTTCTGTACCAACCATGTAACCATGGTAGAGAGGGTAAGTACAAATGCTACTGCAGCTGCCATACCCAGTGATGTATCTATCTTCTTGGATACACCCAGGAAAGGACAGATGCCAAGGAATTGTGACAACACGATGTTGTTCACAAAAATGGCGGAGATAAATATCAATATATATTCCATAACTGTATTTATGCTTTCTTGAGTTTGTTAATAATGGCAATAAGGAATCCTAATGTAATGAAAGCTCCTGGAGGGAGAATAAACAACAGGATATTATAAGTTTCCGGTATCAGGACCACACCGAAGATGCTGCCGGCACCCAGCAGTTCACGGACACTGCCCAAAAACATTAGCGCAAGGGTGAAACCCATACCGATACCCAAACCATCAAAGAGACTGGCCAACGGACTATTTTTGCAGGCAAAAGCCTCAGCACGCCCTAGAATGATACAGTTCACCACAATCAGCGGAATATAGAGTCCAAGTGCCTTATTGATACCTGGAAGATATGCTTGGATAAACATTTGCAGGATAGTGACAAATGCGGCTATCACAACCACAAAGACAGGTATACGTACCTGGTCTGGTGTGATATTCTTGATGAGCGATATAACGAAGTTGGTGCAGATCAATACCGCCATAGTAGCCAGTCCCATTGACATACCATTGATGCCGGAAGTGGTCGTCGCCAACGTAGGACACATACCGAGGAGAAGTACAAAGGTAGGATTCTCCTTGACCAGACCGTTGAAGATAATTTTAAGATAATTCATTTCTTAACCTCCTTACTTAGTGTTGGATGCTACTACCGCAGCACCTACTGATTGATTCTTATATACGGCATAAGCCTGGTTCACTGCCTTAAGAAAAGCGCGACTCGTGATAGTGGAAGCGGTAATGGCATCCACATCACCACCATCCTTGCGGACTACAAGTGGTTTTGTAGTATCCATCTGTCTGCCTATAATATTACCCTTTCCGTCTTTCTGGAACCATTTATCGGCTTTCACGCCCAGTCCTGGCGTCTCACTAGTGGAAAGTATGGTGTAGCCCAAAACCTTACCTGTAGCGTCAAATCCTACCAGTACTTTCAAGTCACCACCAAATCCTAAGGTTGTGCTCTCTATGGCTGCTCCGAGTGCTTTGCCGGCCGCATCAGTTACTTCATGCACAGTAAACTGGGCTTCCTTGCCATCTATCGTTTGTTTGATGTCTTTGTCCGACTTTACCTTCAGATCATTGGTACCCATCACTTCCTTGATACCGTTAGCCAACGTTATCTGGTCTTGTTGGGCAATAGGACCTGCAGTGATATGATTTACCCAAGCCAGGAGTGAACCGGTTATCAGCGCAAAGCCTACCAGTATCAGTACCATATTGGGTAATGATGATTCTAATTTTTTCATTTCTTTGTTACCTCCCCGAATCGTTTTGGTTTTACATAAGTATTGATAAGCGGCGTAAACGCATTCATAATCAGTATGGCAAACGACATTCCTTCCGGATAGGCACCCCAGTTACGGATGACAACGGTCAGAAAGCCGATAGCAACACCATAAATCAGCTGACCGCGACCAGTCATTGGTGAGGTGACATAATCTGTAGCCATAAAGATGGAACCGAGCATCAGACCACCACTGAAGATAACAGTCAACGGATCTGCATAAACTGGATTAGCAATATGCATCAATCCACTGAAAATGAATACTGTAGCAATAATACTTACAGGTATATGCCAGGTGATAATCTTCTTCCAGAGCATATAGACTAAGCCTAACAGAAGAGCAAGTGCACAGACTTCGCCGATGGTTCCCATTCCCTCCGATGCCTGACCTAACAAGAGATGGAAAGAATCAGGCAACTGAGTGAGCAGCGAAGAATCGCCCGTCTTGATAGCAGTCTTCATGACAGACAATGGTGTTGCGCCGGTCTCTGCATCCAAATATGAAGTAAGTTGACCGGCTTTAGGCCATGATGTCATCTGTGCAGGAAATGCCACAAGCAGAGCACAGCGACCTATCAAAGCCGGATTGAAAATATTATTGCCTAATCCGCCGAAGGTCATCTTGGCGATGCCGATGGCAAACAATGCACCGATAATAATAATCCAAACAGGAAGATTGGAAGGAAGATTGAAGCCCAGCAACAATCCAGTTAGGATGGCAGATCCATCTGAGATGGTCGTGCGGGGATTCTTGAGCAGATATTTATTGATGGCCCACTCAAATAAGACGCAGGCTGCAACACTCGTAGCACAGACAATGGCTGAGCCAATGCCGAAATACAGGAAAGATACGAGTAACGCTGGTATGAGGGCGATAATGACGCCGTACATATTACGCTCTACGCTGTCTGTTCCATGTGCGTGGGGTGATAATGATACAATTAACTTTCCCATGAGTTTTTGTTATATTCTTATTTTTTATTTTATTCTGTTATTTTTTAGCATTGCGAGCCTTGATCATCCCCATCACCACTGCCTTTCCCTGCAAGATATTATCGAGGATTGGACGATGAGAAGGACAGGTGAACTGACAGGAGCCGCAGGAGATGCAGGAGGTGATATCCAATGACTCCAGTCTGTCGAACATTTTCTTGGCAGAAAGTGTAGCGAGCAGATAGGGTTCCAGTCCCATCGGGCATACCTGTACACATTTACCACATCTGATACAAGGATCAACAGGTTTGCGACGTGCTTCATCACCACTGATAATCGTGATGGAGTTGGTACCTTTGCACACTGGCACATCCACAGAGGTAAGTGCCTTACCCATCATCGGACCGCCTGCCAGCAGTTTATTGTCTCCTTCCGGCATTCCGCCACAGAAATCAATCAGCTGACTCATCGGTGTACCCATACGTACCAGAAAATTGCCAGGATGAGCTAGTGCCTTACCTGTAACCGTAGTATAACGTTCAAAGAGTGGTTTATTCTTCATCACAGCCTGATAGACAGCAAAGGCTGTACCAACATTCTGCACAATAGCACCCACATTCACTGGAATAGCAGGAGGAGCAGGTACCTGACGATTGATGACAGCATCCACCAATTGTTTCTCACCACCTTGGGGATAACGCTGTTTGAGCGCCACCACTTCCACACGGGAGTCTCCGGCCGTCTTCTCCTGAAGGAGTTTGATAGCCTCTGGTTTATTGGTCTCTATACCTATATATCCTTTGTCCACTTTGGCTGCTTTCATAAGCAGATCCAGTCCAACGATTATCTCGTCTGCATGCTCCATCATCAGTCGGTAATCGGCTGTGATATACGGTTCACACTCTACGGCATTGATAATCACACATTCAGCCTTGGCTGTAGGAGGAGGACACAGTTTGATGAACGTAGGAAATCCAGCTCCACCCATGCCTGTGACACCAGCCACTTTGATACGGTTTACAATCTCTTCGGGTGTAAGTTCCGGATGGGTGGCAAGTGTTTCCAGTTTATCAGAGCGGTCGATATTCTCTTCCCACTCATCACCTTCTACATTAATAATAATCACTGGTTTGCGATAACCTGTAGCATCAATAGCGGTATCTATCTTGAATACAGTACCTGAGACAGATGAATAGACAGGTGCGGAAACGAAGCCTCCGGCTTCAGCTATCAATGTACCCACCTTTACTTTATCTCCCTTGGTAACAACTGGTTTGGCAGGTGCACCGATGTGTTGGGAAAGTGGGAATATCGCCTGTTTGGGCAGCGGAGCTACCTGTGTGGCGACTTCAGCGGTGAGTTTATTTTCTTCGGGATGAATACCGCCGATATGGAATGTTTTTATCTTCATAGTGATTAAACCTCCTTTGATTCTTGGTTTGTATTTGTCTCCGCAGCAGTATCTACTTTTGGTGCGGGAAAATTCACGGCATGGATAGCCTGTGTCGGACATACAGCTACGCACTTACGGCACAAGCGGCACTTATTGTAATCAATATAAGCTACATTGTTGTCTACGGTAATCGCACCGAACGGACAAGCCTTCTCACACTTTCCACATCCGATACAAGCTGCCTTGCAGGCTTTCATGGCAACAGGACCCTTATCGTGACTAACGCAACTGACAAACACACGACGGTTTTTGATTCCTTTCTTGCGCAACTCGATGATATGACGCGGACAGGCCTTTACACAAGCACCACAAGAGGTACACTTGTCTTCATCCACTTCAGGAAGCCCTGTCTCAGGGTTCATGTGCAGTGCATCAAACTGACAGGCACTCACACAATCGCCACAACCCAGGCAACCGAAGCCACAGGCTGTCTCTCCGGCACCACAAGTATTCATGGCGCTACAAGTGCGCATACCGGAATACTCAGCGATACGAGGTCGATTGGCACAAGTACCATTACATCTTACTACAGCTACCATTGGATCGGTATTGGCAATGGCCATACCCAGCAAATCAGCTATTTTCCCCATCACTTCTGTTCCACCAACGGGACAGAAGAGTCCGTCTATGCTGCCGGCATCAGCACCCTTAACTAGTGCTTCGGCCATACCGCTACAACCAGGGAATCCACATCCGCCGCAATTTGCTCCAGGCAATGTCTCGATGACCTGGGGCATACGCGGATCTTCTTCTACTGCAAATTTCTTAGAACAGACATAGAGCACCAGCGCCGATACCAGCGCGATGCTGCCTAATACTAAGACTGCAATTAAAATGAAATTCATACAGTATTTGTTTTAATTATTTTTAAGTTCTTATTTTATGGTTCATCACAGGACCTAAGATTCTATACTGAACGAGAGACGACTGGAAATTCGGTCACGCATCAGATACACAAAGAAATAATAAGGTATAAGCGATGCTAATGCCGCAAGCGCACAGATGCCCTCATCCCCCACTAGTTGTGATACGAGACCCAGTACCACCATCATCAATGCCAATGGTATGCCAAAGCCAATCCAGACTGCACGATGCGCCGCATCAGCCGAAGCCGAAACAACCACCGCATCGCCCACATGATAAACTGATGCATCAGGCACGCCCGACACTTCTATCAGTTTTTCCTTACTTTCAGATGCATTACAATGAGAGGAAACTTTGCAAGATGCGCATGCGGAAGTCTGAACAATCTTCACGCGTATGCAGTCGCCATCTATCTCGTCTACAACACCTTCATGAGTTATCTTATTATTAATACGGTTCATATACTTGTTCCACGTAAGTAGGTTTTTCAAAACCCAAGATTTGCAATCTCGAGTTTACAAATGCAAAAGTAACACTATCTTTTGAATATCCAAACGAATTATATTATTTTTTTTGAAAATATTTCGCAAACGTTTGCGATTATTCTAAATCTTTTTATACTTTTGCAATATTAAACCGATCATTATGATGAAACCGACAGAACAAACCACCCAACAAATTGAACGTGCCATCACAAAAGTGGCCGACAAGTTTCCATCCAAGTCAGAGGCTTCGCAGCTGACTGACATTCACATCAGAGTGACACAGGAGACTGGTGAACTCATGGCCTTTGACGATGACGACAATGAGATAACACGATGCGTAATAGACCAATGGATAGACAATAAGGACGATGATTTCTATGAGGAAATCACGCCTATGTTCCGCAAATGTGTAGAACATAAGCGCACGCTGATAGACAGTATGTCCATTCTCAAGCCCTTTTCTTTCGTATTGGAAGATGAGGAGAAAGAGCACATCGCCGAGCTTTATGTGGCGGATGACGACACTGTCATTCTCGATCCTGACATGATGCAGGATCTGGATAAAGATTTGGATGATTTCCTCAATAACTTATTGAAGGAGAAATAAAATACCTTCCATGAATCGCAAAAGAAGACCAAACATTACAGTTTGATCTTCTTTTTTGTGATTTTACTTTCGTTCTGTATTCTGTTCAGGGCCGTAACCACATACGTATATTTGGTATGTCCGTCCACATAAGGCAGTTTCAAGAACGTATCATTTGTGATTGCCACAATATGGCTTGCATCCTCTATATTTATTTTCTCATCCGGTGCAAACCTGTACACCACATACTTAGTGGCCTCTGTAGCCCAGTTCTTCCCGGAATTCGGTTCAGTCCAAAACAGTACATAATCCTGATCCATCATCATGGGTTTCAGTCTGCGCACCTTCTTGGGTGCCACTTTGGATAACCATGGCATTGAGGGTTGCAAGGCTGGATTCTTCCAGTAATACTGACGTAGCATCGTAGCATAATTACCTGGATTATCCACCGCCATCTTAGCATACCAAAGTACGGTACCGTCTATATTTGGCAGTGTGGCATGCAGTGCATATTTGGCAGCCTGCTGATGGGTATTAGCATTTTTTACGTCCGGATACTTCACGGTTCGCTCCACATCTTCACCTATATAAAGATGCCGCTTACTGGCATGCTGACTCCACCAGCGTATCAGTGTTTCATAATCAGCCGTTGGATGGCCTATTTGCCAGTATAACTGAGGAACATTGTAATCCACCCAACCGTTATTCACCCATAGCAGCACATCTGCATAGAGGTCATCATAATTAGACAGTCCACGGGTATTGCTGCCATTCGGATCCTTGCTCTGATTGCGATAAATGCCGAAGGGAGACACGCCAAACTTCACCCAAGGTTTGATAGACTGGATGGAATCATGCATCTGCTGAATAAAGAGATTCACATTGTAACGACGCCAGTCGCCACGATCTGTTATACCATTATTATATTGCTTATATTGCGCATCATCGGGGATAACCTGTCCTGTAGCAGGATAAGGATAGAAATAATCATCCATGTGGATACCGTCTACATCATAACGGCGCACGATATCATCCACTACCTTACAGATATACTCACGATTTTCAGGAATACCCGGATTAAGGATATATAGACCGTCATAAGGAAACACTCGGTCAGGATGCTGAATGGCAATATGACTGGCCGCCAACTCGTTAGTATTCTTGGTCTTGGCACGATAGGGATTCACCCATGCATGCAGTTCCATGCCACGCTGGTGACACTGGGTAATCATCCACTGAAGCGGGTCCCAATAAGGAGACGGTGCCTGCCCCTGTTTTCCGGACAGGAAACGACTCCATGGTTCATATTTACTGGGATAGAGTGCATCGCACTCTGCCCTTACCTGAAAGAAGATAGCATTCACTCCATCCTTCTGCAGTTCATCCAACTGATAGCTCAGTGTACGCTGCATATCTTGCGAAGCCAAACCTTCAAACTGTCCGTTGACACACTGTATCCAGGCACCGCGAAAATCTCGTTTGTTCTGTGCTGACCCTGAAACAGCAGCGCAAAACATCAATAGCATTAATAGATATTTCTTCACGCTCATTCTTATTTTAATTTTCTGTTCTGTGATTGATTGGTCGGATTATTATTGTATCTCAGCATGACAATTCCTGCTGAAGTCTTTTTTCCACTTCCACGGTCCAGTCACTGCCATTCTCCGGACAATACGTTATCAATCCCATTTCACTGGCAGCCGCCACATTACGTGGACCGTCATCTACAAATATGGACTCATTGGGCATGATATGTTCAGACATAATCACCCGATGGAAGAACTGATCATCCGGTTTGAGTGCACCTATCTGATAACTGGTATAACAGGCATCCAGATAATGCTCCAAAGTATGACCTTTACCATCAAAATCAGTACTGAGTGCCCATGACATCATATAAGGATTGGTATTGGAAACGAGAATGACCCGATAACCCATACTGCGCAATTTCAAGAGGTAATCAAGATTACGCTGCGGAACATCACCTACATAACCCAACCAGGCATATCTGCACTCATCCCATGTCACTTCATGACCGATGAGTTTACCGAGTTCTATACGGAATGTCTCGTCAGTGATATCCCCCCGTTCCAAATCACCGAATATTCCGGTCTGTGTATAGGCATCCAGATGCTCGGCAGCATGCTTCAGCCCAATCTCCTCAAATCTACTGATAGCCTGAGGTTTGTCCAGCGTGACTACGACACCGCCGAAATCCAATAATACATTTTTAATCATCAGATTTTATCTTTTTATATATTTGATTTTTCTTTCTTAATCTTCAAAATCTATCTGCTTTTTATTCTTGCGTGCCTCTGCCAGTGACTGCAATTGCTTCTGTTCTTCGTGGTAAGAACTGCGCAGATGTTCATACTTACTGTCTATCTGTTGTTTCAGTTCACCTTGCTCGGTAGGATTCATCAGTTTAGCAGCATAGAGTGGATTCTGACTGGCGTCCTTCATCCACATCACAGGCCCCTGATACACTGGGGCTATCTTGAGTGCTACATGCAGTTCACTGGTTGTTGCCCCACCTATCATAATAGGTATCTGCATACCAGCCTTGCGCAGTGCAGTAGCCACGTTCACCATCTCTTCCAAACTCGGTGTAATCAGTCCACTCAGTCCGATGATGTCCACATGTTCCTCCTGCGCCTTACGCACAATCTGTTCCGCGGGTACCATCACACCCATATCGATGACCTCATAATTATTGCATGCCATCACTACGCCCACGATATTCTTACCGATATCATGCACATCGCCTTTCACCGTAGCAAGAAGTACTTTTCCTGCCTTACTGGTCTCTGCAGTTTTGTCTGCTTCTATATAGGGTTGGAGTATATTCACTGCCTGTTTCATGGTACGGGCAGTCTTGACCACCTGAGGAAGAAACATCTTTCCACTGCCAAACAGTTCACCCACAATATTCATACCCTTCATGAGCGGCCCCTCGATGATCTGCACCGGACGGTCATATTGCTGGAGCGCCTCATGGATATCCTCATCTATATAATCGCCAATGCCCTTGCGCAATGCATAAGTCAGACGGTTCTCCAAAGTATCCTTGCGCCAACTTTCATCCGCCTGTACCTGCAGGGGTGCCCCACTCTCCTTGCGTGCATCCTGTTCCGCCTTCAGTCGGGAAGCCAGTTCTATCAAATCCTCAGAAGCACCTTTGCGACGATTGAGGATTACATCTTCCAATATATCCAACTGGTCCTGCGGGATATCACTGTAAGTCACCTTTGTGGCAGGATTCACGATACCGAAGTCCATACCAGCCTGTATGGCATGATAAAGAAATACGGAATGCATGGCTTCACGTATATAGTTATTGCCACGGAAGGAGAATGACAGATTGCTCACACCTCCGCTCACATGGGCACCAGGGAGATTTTTCCTAATCCACTCTGTAGCACGAATGAAGTCGAGTGCATAAGCATCATGCTCTTCCATACCGGTGGCGATGGATAGTATATTAGGGTCAAAGATAATATCATGTGGGTTCATTCCCAATTGCTGGGTAAGAATACGATAAGCACGTTGGGCTATTTCTATACGGCGCTCATAAGTAGTGGCTTGCCCCTGTTCATCAAAGCACATGACGACTACGGCAGCACCATAACGCAATACATCCTTTGCATGGTCGATGAATGCTTCTTCACCGGCTTTAAGCGAAATGGAATTCACGATACATTTACCTTGTACGCACTGCAGTCCGGAAGTTATCACGTCCCAGTTAGATGAATCTATCATGACTGGTACACGGGCAATATCGGGTTCAGCCGCGATGGTATTCAGAAAATGTACCATTTCAGTCCTGGCATCAAGCAGTCCGTCGTCCATATTGATATCAATGACAAGGGCACCATCTGACACCTGTTTACGGGCGATAGACACAGCCTCATCATATTGATGTTCCTTGATTAGTCTGAGAAATTTACGTGAACCTGCCACATTGCAACGCTCTCCCACATTGGTAAAGCGCTTGTCATCTATCTTGAGTAGTTCCAGTCCACTCAGGATCATCGTATCCGGTTTTGGAGCTGGCACATGTGGAACCTTGCCTTTCACCAACGGCACATAACGGGCAATAAACTCATCGGTAGTACCGCAGCAACCACCCACGATATTCACCAGTCCTTCGTCAATAAACTCCCCTATCTGAGGCGCCATACTGTCAGCTGTCTCATCATAGAGCCCCATACTGTTAGGCAGACCGGCATTCGGATAAGCACTGATATAATAAGGAGAGCGACGGGCTAATTCACGCAGAAAAGGTTTCATCTGCGTAGCACCAAACGAACAGTTCAGTCCGATAGAGAATATAGGATAAGCACTCACGGATGCAAGAAAAGCCTCTAGGGTCTGTCCGCTCAGTGTTCTACCAGCCAAGTCACTTACAGTTACACTCAGCATAATCGGCAGTTCCACTTGTCTCTGCTGCATCACGTGCATACAGGCATCTATAGCCACTTTTGCATTGAGTGAGTCAAATATAGTCTCTATCAGCAACAAATCCACTCCACCCTCTATCAAGGCATCTATCTGCTCCTCATAGACAGTAAACAGTTGACCGTAAGAAAGTTCCCGGATAGCTGGATTGCTGACATCCGGCGACATCGAACAAGTTTTGTTTGTAGGTCCTATACTGCCCGCCACCCATCTGGGTTTGTCGGCAGTTGTATATTCATCAGCCAGTTTCCTTGCGATACGTGCACCGTCGAGTGCCATTTCGCGTGCATCATTCTGCAGATGATAGTCAGCCTGGGACACACGTTGTGAGGAAAATGTATTGGTCGTAATGATGTCAGCACCTGCCATGAGATATCGTCTGTGAATATCCGAGATAATATCCGGACGAGTCATGTTCAGCATATCATTGTTGCCTTTCATCTGTCCGACAGCATGCGCAAAGCGCTCTCCCCTAAAATCTTCCTCCGTGAGTCCATACGACTGGATCATTGTGCCCATAGCACCATCCAATATGAGTATTCGCTCACTTACAATCTTGTCCAGTTGTCGTTTATCCATCTAGTTTTCAATTTGTTGTGTTGTTATCCTTCTAGTAATGCTTGATGGCCCTGTCCATTTCCCTGCGGTCCTCTTTTTCCTTCAGAGTCTGACGCTTGTCAAACTCTTTTTTACCCTTGCAGAGCGCCAGGTCCATCTTGGCTCGTCCGTGCTCATCAATAAACACGAGCAGCGGAACTATGGTATATCCAGTCTGTTTTGTAGCACTTTCCAGTTTCCTGATTTCACGTTTGGTGAGCAGTAGTTTGCGGTCACGCTTCATCTCGTGGTTATTATAAGAGCCGTAGAAATACGGACTGATATTCATACCCTTTACCCAGAGTTCACCCCGGATGATGTAGCAGTAAGTATCCACGAGACTGGCTTTGCCCAGACGGATAGACTTAATTTCCGTACCGGTAAGTACGATACCGGCGGTAAAGGTCTCTATGAAGAAATATTCGAAAGAGGCCTTCTTATTACGTATATTTACAGGACTTTTCTTCCTGATTAGTTCTTGATCTTTATTCATCTACTTCACTATTTTTGCAAACTGATCGATGTGATTGTCGATGTATTCAGCTATTTGGGAAGTCCATTCCTCCTCATGCTCCACAAATTCATCGTCCAAGTCATCAAATTCCGGATGACTCTCAAACATGGCCATAAATTCCTCATCCGTACAGTCCTTCTCCAGTTCCTCGCGATATTTTATCCAGAGTGAATGAGCATCATATATCAATTTGGACAAGTCGCGGAATCCCCAAAGTTTGAGTACTTTGGCAAAAGGATTCTTAAATATAAAAGGTCCGTATCCATTGTGAATTAGTTGCACGAAACCGCCGTCCATGAGTTCTTCATGGAGCGTATCCCACGCCAGCAGCGTGACCTGCTCAGCATTGAGCTCAGCCATATTCTCAGCAGTGAGTTCTCCACCGATGGCGTTATGAATGCCATCCACAAATACCTGGATGAATTCATCCATCCCTTTCAACGCCGCCTCCTGGAGGCCAGCATCGTTTACTTTCACATCAATCATGCTGCAAAGATAGCACAAAAGGGAGACAGAACAAAATAAAATAGGTTTATTTTTGCTATTTTCGGTTTGCAATCTGGCTCAGAAGAGTAATTTTGAGGTGCGAAAGCAATAAAATGCGTTAAAGGTGACGAAAAAGAATACCACAAATTAGGTATTTTTCCATGATTTTAGTAATTTTGCAGTCAAATAGTAGATTGTTAAAATATTCACTTATAAATCAAATTAGAGAATATGCAGTATTCTAATGAAGTCAACAACATGTGCGTTGTTGCAAAAGGTCCAAACCATGGACCAGCCCCAATACCTGAAGAGGGTAAATGGATTCAGGCTAAAGAGATTTCAGATATCTCTGGTTATACCCACGGTGTGGGATGGTGTGCACCTCAGCAGGGTGCTTGTAAGCTTTCCCTTAATATAAAAGGTGGCGTCATTCAGGAATGTCTCGTTGAGACTATCGGTTGTACCGGTATGACTCACTCTGCTGCTATGGCAAGTGAGATTCTGCCTGGTAAGACTATCCTCGAGGCACTGAACACCGACTTGGTTTGCGATGCTATCAATACAGCTATGCGCGAACTCTTCCTGCAGATTGTTTACGGTCGTAGCCAGAGTGCATTCTCTGAGGACGGACTTGTAATCGGTGCTGGTCTGGAAGATTTAGGTAAAGGTCTCCGCAGCCAGACAGGTACACTGTATGGCACAGTAGCAAAGGGTACCCGTTACCTGGAACTAACTGAAGGTTACATCACCAAGATGTTCCTGGATAAGGACAATTTGGTATGTGGTTATGAGTATGTACACCTGGGCAAGATGATGGAAGCTATCAAGGCTGGTATGGATGCTAACGAGGCTGTGAAGAAGTTCACAGGTTCTTATGGCCGTACAACTGCTGAGCAGGGTATCGTTAAGAGTATTGACCCACGTAAAGAATAAGGAGGACACAAGATATGATTAGAAAAGTAAATTTTGAAAGTCAGGAGCGTCGTATCAATCAGGTTATGGCTGCCCTGAATGCCAACGGTATCAAAGATATCGAAGAGGCTAATCAGATTTGTGAGAATGCTGGTGTTGATCCTTATCAGATCTGTGAGGATACTCAGCGTATCTGCTTCGAGAATGCAAAATGGGCCTACGTTTGTGGTGCTGCCATTGCTATCAAGAAGGGCGCTAAGACTGCTGCTGAGGCTGCTGAGGCTATCGGTATCGGCCTGCAGAGTTTCTGTATCCCAGGTTCTGTAGCAGACGACCGTAAGGTAGGTCTCGGTCACGGTAACTTGGCAGCTCGTCTGCTCCGTGAAGATACAGAGTGCTTCGCTTTCTTGGCTGGTCACGAGTCTTTCGCTGCCGCTGAGGGTGCTATCAAGATTGCTGAGATGGCCAATAAGGTTCGTCAGAAGCCATTGCGCACTATCCTGAACGGTCTTGGTAAAGACGCTGCTCAGATTATCAGCCGTATCAACGGTTTCACATACGTACAGACCAAGTTTGATTACTATACAAGCGAACTGAATGTAGTGAAGGAAATTCCTTACTCTGACGGTCCTCGTGCTAAGGTTAAGTGCTACGGTGCAGACGATGTACGTGAAGGTGTAGCTATCCTGTGGAAGGAAAATGTAGATGTATCCATCACGGGTAACTCTACCAACCCAACCCGCTTCCAGCATCCAGTAGCTGGTACTTACAAGAAGGAGCGTCTTGCTGCCGGCAAACCTTACTTCTCTGTAGCATCAGGTGGTGGTACGGGTCGTACACTGCACCCAGATAACATGGCTGCTGGTCCAGCTTCTTACGGAATGACTGATACGATGGGTCGTATGCACTCAGATGCACAGTTCGCAGGTTCTTCTTCTGTTCCTGCACACGTAGAGATGATGGGCTTCCTCGGTATGGGTAACAACCCAATGGTAGGTGCTACCGTTGCTGTTGCCGTTACTGTAGACATGGCTATCAACAAGAAGTAATTCCCTATCGGAATTTGATTATAGAGCCTCCTGTAATCCTCGTGATTGCGGGAGGCCTTTTCAGTTCAGTTCTTTCCTTTTGATTCATTTTTAATCTGTTTATATGTCCATCCGCAATTTTCTATTCGCTGCAGCCTTCCTTGCCTGTACATCCGCTCAGGCCCGTAACTATGTCTATTCGCCACAGGTAAGAACACTTGTAGCCACGGTGAATAATGACTGGCTCTCCCCTACCGTCATGCAACTGGATAATGGTGATGTGCTTAACATCTCTTTTGATGAACTTTCTCACACTTACCACCGGTTCATTTATCACATTGAGCATTGCGAGTTTGACTGGTCTGCCAGCGATGGGATTTTTGAGAATGACTACATACAGGGATTCAATGACAACCCTATAGAAAATTACAAGAATTCGCTCAACACCACAGTGCCTTATACACATTATTCTGTCCAAATACCCAATGACCGCTGCCAACTGAAGATGAGCGGCAACTACAAGCTGTCTATCCTCGATGAGGATAATGACAATGAGAAAGTGGCTGAAGTGAGATTCATGGTGCTGGATAATGAAATGAATGTGGGACTGTCGGCATCCACCAATACGGATATTGACCTGAATGCCACTCATCAGCAGGTGGGCATGGAGGTGAACTATAACAGTGTATCCGTCACAAATATGGATGAACAACTGCGGACTATTGTGATGCAGAATAACCGGGAGGACAACTGGAAAGTAAATGTACGCCCCAATCTCATCAATAACAAGGGGCTGACATGGACCCACAACAAAGACCTGATTTTTGATGCAGGTAATGAATATCGCAAATATGAGATACTGGATGTAAGTCACCCTACTATGGGCATAGACCATATCGAGTGGGACGGTCACCATTATCATGCTTTCACCGTGATGGACGAGCCTCGCCATAACTATCTTACTGATGAAGATGCTGACGGTTGCTTTCTGATACGCAACAGCGACAACTATGAGATAGACTACACCTGCGATTATGTGAATGTACACTATAAGCTGAAGTCACCTGAACTGGACCAAGGTAGGATGATAATCAACGGACAGTTAGCCACAGACGCCAATCAGGAAAGCTATGTAATGCAATATGATTCCACCGATGGCACGTATAATGCTACCATCATGCAAAAATTAGGCTATTACAACTATCAGTATCTGCAACTGCTTGATGACGGAAGCACGCAGACACCTCCTTCAGAGAGCAACTTCTATCAGACGGAAAACCGCTATCAGGCATTTGTCTATTATAAAGGAACCGGTGAACGTACATGGCGACTTGTAGGTTATCGCCAACTCATCATGAAATAAGAAGGCATTACTGCTGTTTCGCTAAGTTCTCAACATACTGTTTCGGGGTCATCCGATATTGATGATAGAAACAGGAAATAAAGAAGTTAACTGATGAGAACTTACACATACTTGCCACGTCAGAAATAGAATATACCCCCTCTTTCAATAATCTGCGAGAATGCTCCAGTCGATATTGGCGCATTGTATAGTAAGGACTCTTATAAATATTGTCAGAAATGATATGCAACAGTTCCGGGATACTGATACCACTGAGTTTACTAAGTTTCTCCATGGTAATATTACTGCGTTGTCTATTCTTGAAATACGGCATCAACTCCAGCATCAATTTATTGAATTCGGCAGCCGTCTCCGTTTCTGTTTCATCGGTCTTCTCGATCCAGTCACGGGTAAGCACTTCATGATTGAAGGCCTCGCATCGTTCCAGATAAGAATTGATACGTGAGATAATGTCACGCTCTCCGTTTGTACAGTCCACGCGTAACCAATATACGCGTTTATAAAATAAGATATTGAGTACTATCAGTGCTACAATAAGCAACAATGCCATAATCACGATACCAGTAGTACGCCACCATGGTGCCTTCACATTAATAGTCAGTGTAAGCGGTTCTGAATTCCATGAGTCCGGATAAAGAGAGGCCTGCACCTGTACTGTATACGTACCGGCATCCAGACCGGCCAAAGGTAAGTGCATAGTACCTTTGGAGTCAACCATTCCCTTACTGTTGAAATAACTGAATATGTGCCATTTATTATCCAGTCCGATGACCCTGATACGATAATAGGTCTGCAACGGACGGAAATAATTGAGTCCAGAGAAAGTCAGTGCCACGGTATTTTGATTATACTTCAGGTTCAGTTGGAATGTACGCGTTACTGCCTTAGGCAATATCACATTACCATCATATTCTTTGCCGGTAGTAATGAAATTACCATTCACCATCAACTTCACCAATTTTGGATGCAGGACCGGTATTCCCTTACGGATAAGCGTAGTGAATGCACCCGGATCAAACTTCACTACATGGTCTATGGCCTGCATTACAATAGTTCCGTCACGCAGTTTCATGGCCCTTCCATCCACAAACGACTCAGCGGGCACATTATCCCGATCATTATAACTGAGCACATCATTCAGTCTTCCATTTTTCATGATCAAGCAGGTAATACCGTAGCTGGTACTCAACCAGATATTGTGCATATTATCTTCTATCACGGCATGAATCACATCATTGAACAACCCGTCTCTCATGGTGAACACCCTATCAGCCATTCCTTTACGACGCAAGATTAATCCCGTCTGCGTACCTATCCATGTCCAACCGCGACTATCAATAAGCAGGCATTTCGCCTTCAACTGATTATAGGCAGTCAGATTCGGATACGTAAGGCGGTCCATCATCCGACTATAATACATAGCCTCAGGTTGCTCCCATGTATAGGCAACAAAAGGTTCCTTGGCCGATTTTGCATAAAGCAATCCACGCTTCTCCGTACCAAGCCACATACCTCCCAGACTATCAAATTCAATAGCATTAATGTCTGTCTGCAACATGCCTCCTAGCCTTCTCTTCAGTTGGGCAACGTGCAGTTTCTTTCCGGTAGCTATACAATATTTCCAATAACCGTATTCGGAAGGAATAAAGAGATAACAGTCATGCAACTTGATATTGTTCAGATGGTAAGGCATATCCATGATGGTGGTCCATTGACGCGTATTCATATTGAAATACAGCAGGATGGAATGACCGTTCACACCATTTCTTATCTGGAAGAAACCGTTTTTCCAGTTTTTAGCCACACAAGTCTCCGCATAATACCTGGCTTTTTCCTTAGAATATGGAGCTGAACAGAAAAGAAGTTTTCTGCTCTTAAGATCGAATGTGGCTATCATACCGTCGCTATACACCTCCACTAATTGCTTGCCAACACCAAAGGCATCTTGTAATGTTTTTCCCTTCAATATCGGATAGTAAGCATGCGATTTGGGATTATATATTTTACCTCCTACCATTACCCAAAGCATGCGGTATTCATCCACAAATAAATCCTGTACGCGCTGTCTTATTCCCATCGAACGGAATACTGAATCCACATTGTATATAAAGCGCTCTGTGGTAAGATTTACGCAGACTATTTGATGGTGGTTTTTGAGCCACAGATGATGGGCATGATCAAAAAGCATGTGATAATGTCCCGTATAGTTAGATAGATAATATTTATTCTCGTCCTCTGATGAAATGTGGGAAAAGCTCACACCGTCATAGAAGTTAATCTGTCCTATGGTGGAAATCACAAGTCGCCCTGTAAACGTACAAACAATAGATTGCGCACTATTATCTGCCAGACCGTCTGCAGCATTGAATGCCGAAAATGTTCTGTCTTCTGTAGCAAATGTATCCGCCTTTATGACACCACTGAATGCTACGAGAAATAGAATAGTAAGTAATCTATTAATCATTTATTCGTAATTGGTCCATGCAAAGATAGGATTTTTTTTCTATACCGCAAAACTTTTCCGAATCATTTTAGTACCTTGCAGATAATTTTATAGTCGAATAAGGAAACTCTTCCACCAGTCTTTCAGCATTCCGGCATATTGATTCTGTGAATCACTCACCATAATCAGCACTTGACTGCCGTCTTTTAACTTTGGACCGATACACATTCCCTCATAGTTGGCTATACTCCTGTTGAACAGAGTAAACTTGGTATGGACCGTAGTAATCAGGCGTTTCTGCAGCAGTTCACCCGCCTTCACTTCTGATGGATTCACCACATATAGCTTACAGTTCACCCAAGCACCAATCTTCGTCTTAGGCACATAGAATTCACGTTCCAACACCAATACGCTGCCATTGTCCAGCGCACACAGTTCGCTCACTCCCATGGCATAATTACTGACTTCCCCTGCTGCTTCTGACATATCCATCTCATACCAATACTGCGCATCGGGGCGCAGATTATCAGTAAAACTCTGCAGGCGCAGTCTATTTTTGCACGGTTGTGTACTCGTGGCCTGCTGCCCGTCACCTTTCAAAGTACTCTCAGTAGTGGTCCAAAAACGATGGGTAGTGGCATTATAGGTAAATCCCTCAAAACCATAATTGCCTGTAGCATTGTTAAATACTTCCGGTATCTGCAGTTTCCGTTGGGTCAGTTTCCCGTCCAATGTCATTTCTTTGATTTCGTTTCCCCGCTCACCACTCACCCATACTGTATTGGTGAAAGGTACATAAGCAATACCCTCCTGATCTCGATTTGGTTCACCGTTGGGCACAAATCCCATATTCTGCACACTGATGATATCGCCAGTCACCGAATCCAGTTCTAAATGAAACTTAGTGAAGCCGTCAGCCGACTTATCATCCACCACGGCATACTCATGATTGCCCAAATAAGCTATGCCGCTATAATTACCCGCAGGCACCGTGAGCGGAAAAGCATGCTGCATATTCTCACGCACAACCTGCACACTATCTGCAGAAGCGGGAACTTCCGAAAAAGAAGATAGCGGCACGAGCGCCGCTATCAATCCTATATTTAATAATGTATGTCTCACTATTTTATAATTTAATTTCTACTTACCGATTACGAAGGTAAAGTCATAATTCTGATAAGGCATCAGATATTCTGCTCTTGGCCATGCGCCCCAACTGTTCACGCATCCCAGTCCCATCTGACGCTGCTGGATAATCACCTGCGTAAAGTTACGGTCTGTCAGGTCACCACTGTGATGCCCCCATGTATGTTCCTTTACAGGACCATCGTCAAGGTCAGCCACAGTATGGTTGAGCGCACTGAACTCAAAGGGAGCCGATGAGGTAAAGTTCATCCCCCTTCCACCCTTGTCTGTCACACTGAACGTACGGACATCAGCATGGTTTCCACTCTCCTGAGGACGGATATAGCTATAGTACTGGTCAGCCACGTCACCGGTATAATAACCTAGTTTCTGACTTTCCTTGCGGTCACAGTAACTCTCAATAGGACCACGTCCATAATAACTCAACTGGTCCAGTCCTGGAGCCAACTGCATCTGCATTCCGTAACGGAACATCTGACTCACTTTCTCATCTTTTGCGGCAGTCATCTTTTCGCGGACCACCACTTCCCCCTTATCATTGAGTACATAAGTCATTGCCAGTTGAGCTTTCACCTGTGGCATATCAAACAAAGCTGTTATCTCGTTACCTTTGAGTTCCACTGATTTCAGATTCATTTGCGGGTTCTTCCATATCTCGAATCTGCGTTGCAGTCCAGCACCGTAATCATTATCTGTAGGTGCACGCCAGAAAATAGGCGTTATGCTTTCGCGGTCTGTCAGCATCGGTGTGTTGTCATAATCCAGATAGTCTATCCAACCAGAGTACTTGCCCACAGTAAGAGTTGTACCAGCCTTGCTCAGTTTTATATAAGATTCAGTCTCCTCTGTCGTCACCTTGGTCTGTGTGCTGTCTACGGCCGCAAATGTACAAGGTTGCACTGTCATCTGTTCGTAAGCTATCTGCTGGTTACGGTCTATCATATTGGCAGCCTTACTCTGTTCCACGATAAAATTCACCACCACTTCTTGTGCGGGATGACTCTTCTTCATGGTTTCTATAGCATTCTTCAGTGCAGCATCCTCTATAATTTTTCGTTCCTGAGGCTGAATTCCCTTGATGTCCATAGTACCCACAGCAGAAGTAAACTGCTGTTTGCTGACCATGTCATAGCAGCTCACCTGCCAGATGAGGCGGTCATCATCCAATGTCTTATAGAAGTTCTCATTGTAAACTTCCACCTTACCGTCAGTTATGCCCTTGTCTGTGAGCCATACGTTCTGATAGTAATAGCCCACCTCATAAGCATGCGGATTCAGTCGCCTGTCAGGAGCTATCAGTCCGTTGTCATTGAAGTTATAGTCACTGGCAGGATAGCGACCGTAGTCACCACCATAAGTGAAGATTTCCTTGCCTGTCACAGCACTCTTGTCACGAAGTCCCTGGTCCACGAAGTCCCAGATATAACCGCCCTGATACTTCGGATATTTGCGGATGAGGTCCCAGTATTCCTTGAATCCGCCCTCCGAATTACCCATGGCATGTGCATATTCACACTGGATAAGTGGACGGGGATTATCTCCTTTGGCATAGTTTTCGCAACTTTTATAGTCATAGTACATTGGACAGAAAATATCAGTCTTACCATCCTGACGAGCCTGTTCAAACTGTACCGGACGTGACTGATCCAGACTTTTTACGTAATCATACGCCTTTTCAAAGTTGATGCCGTATCCAGCCTCGTTACCCAGACTCCATACGATAATACAGGGATGATTATAGAGTGTCTTCACATTGTCCTCATTACGTTCGATGTGCATAGCAGCAAACTCCGGATTTTTGGCCAGCGTCTTGTCACCGTAGCCCATACCATGACTCTCCAGGTTGGCCTCAGCAGTCACATAGATGCCATACTCGTCACAGAGTTCATACCAACGGGGATCATCAGGATAGTGACAGGTACGTACCGCATTGATATTGAGTTGCTTCATGATTTTGATATCCTGTATCATCCGGTCTATGCTGACCACATAACCGCCGTCAGGATCCATCTCATGACGGTTTACGCCCTTGATGAGAATAGCCTTACCATTCACAAGTAGCTGACCACCAGCGATTTCTATATGACGGAAACCCACACGTTGCTTCACCACCTCCTGTACCTCACCGTTCTGTTTCAGCGTGATGTAGAGGTCGTACAACTGAGGAGTCTCAGCAGTCCATGCCTTCGCATTGTTCACAGTCATCTCTGCACTCGTGCCCTTCTGTTCAGCCACTACCATACCACGGTTATCCTTCAGGGTCATTTCCACTGTGGTATTCTTGGCACCATTCAGTGACACGTCCACATTCAGTTTACCATCCTTGAATCCGTTTACCAGATCCTGATGCAGCCTGATATCCTGTATATGTGCCTTTGGACGGGCATAGAGATACACCTCACGGGCAATACCCGTAAAGCGCCAGAAGTCCTGGTCCTCCAGATAACTGCCGTCGCACCAGCGCATCACCTGCATAGCTATCAGGTTCTTGCCTTTTTTCAGATATTTCGTGATATTGAATTCAGCAGCCACTTTGGCATCCTCACTATATCCCACGTATTTACCGTTCACCCACAACATCAGATTACTGGTTGCAGAACCTATATGGAAAAAAACATCATCCCCATTCCAGTCTGCCGGTAGTTCAAACGTACGGCGATAACTGCCGGTATAGTTGTTGGTCTCTCCTATAAAAGGAGGATTATTTTTGAACGTAGTACACCATGCATAACCTGCATTTTTGTAAGTACGGTCACCGTAACCATTGATTTCAAAGAGACCAGGCACCATAAAATTGGCCCATTTGGAATCATCGTAGTTCAGTTTAAAGAAGTCTGCCGGTCTCTCATTGTGATTTCTCACGAAGTTGAATTTCCACATACCCTCCATAGAGAGATATCGACCGGATTGGGTTTTATTACCCTGTTCAGCCAGTGCCTGGTTTTCGAACGCGAAGAAATTAGTTCTCCGAGCCTCACGGTTCTGCTGGTTCACAGCAGCATTCTTCCAGACAGGCGTTTCCGCTGCATTTGCCTGCAGCGCAGATGCACAGCAAAGTGCAAGTAAGATTTGTTTGATCATCATTAATAAGTTAATTAGAATATTGACGTTTTTGTACCTACAAAGGTAGCAATAAAATTCAAAATCACCAATTTTTTCTTCTAAGTTTTTCTCCTTTTTAGAGTATTTAGGGTTTTCCCACCATTCTTTAGGGCAATTCCCTTGGCGAATACTGAGAAAAGGAGTATCTTTGCACCACTAAACAGAAAAATAAGATTATGAAAAAACTAATAATTTGCACATTGGCAGCTCTGCTCGCCATCCCGGTATTAGCCCAGAATCGCGGCTATTACAATCGTCCCAATCCCAACAATATGCGCACTTACCGTGCTCCGCGTCCCTACAGCAATGGCAATACCAATACCTATTATGGATTGCGTATCGGACTGGATGTCAGCACAGTAAGTTCAGAGAGTTCATCTCTTGATGGAGGCTCATCATCCACTGGTCTGGGCTTAGGCGGATATGTAGGATTTCAGTTGGCACCAGCCACACCACTTTATCTGGAAGTTGGATTTGAGTACAAGGAAAAGGGAGGCGAGAGCACCTATCAGGGCAGCAAGTTCACATACGGACTCAACTATCTTGAGATGCCTATCGTGCTTAAATATCAGATTGACGTGGACAATGATGCCACTATCCAACCGTTTTTAGGTGGATATCTTGCGTGTGGAGTCAGTGGAAAAATTAAGAATTACGGTGCCCGTGAAGCCAGCAGTTCTTACAGCGATGATTATTTCCAGCGTTTTGATGGCGGACTCCGTTTCGGTTGCGGCATCCAGTACAATGTGCTCTATGCTGAGATTGGTTATGACTTAGGTCTCGCCAATATCGGCCACAGCGATTTCGACACCACCCACACCCGTTGCTTCTTCGCCAACGTGGGTGTAAACTTCTAAGATTTGCTTCCCAAATAAAAAGCACAGAAAAATCCGTCCCTGGCTAGTGGACGGATTTTTTTGCGGTTATTTTTCGTTTCCGCCATAATTATTTAAACCAATGCCTTGATTTTTCATAGCTTATGGCTATATTTGCAATCAGATTTATTAATTCAAGAAGATATGAATAAGACATCGAACCTATTTGGACGCTATGTATGGCTGGTTGATACGCTCAGACGGCACAAGCGACTGACTTATGCAGAAATCAATCAGCTATGGACCGAAAGCGGTCTGAGTTATGGTGCTGACGATGAACTGCCCTTGCGCACATTCCATAATCATTGCCAGGCTATCTCAGAAATATTTGATGTGTATATAGAATGTGACATTAAACATGGTTACAAATATTATATTGTAGATCCTGAACGTCTGGAGGGTGACAGTCTCCGCACCTGGCTCATCGACTCATACTCGGCTCTGAATCAGATTCATGCAGACCAGAAACTGGAAGGGAGAATCATCTTCGAGAATGTTCCTTCCGGCAGCGTCTGGTTGACATCATTCACAAATGCCATACGCAATAATCGCAAAGTGGAAATAACCTATCAGGGGTTTGGCAAAGGAGAAGAACATACCTTTGAGATTGAGCCTTACTATCTCAAGATTTTCAATCAGAGATGGTACGTCATCGGCAAAAGTCCTTATTATGCGCAGAAGAGGAAAGAGGCAGAAGCTCAGGGGAAACCTTACGATTGCGCCATCTATCGTGTATATGCCCTGGACCGTATCATCAACATGGATACCACCCGTATGCCATTCACCATGGATGAGGACTTCGATATCAATGAATTCTATGATGGTTGCTGTGGAATTATTCCCAGTGAGGATATAGCTATGGAACACATCATCATCCGTTCCTATTACAAAGGTCCTGATTATCTCCGCTCCCTGCCCATCCATTCCTCGCAGACGGAATTAAGCAGTGACGACGAGTCCACTTTATTTTCTTACGATGTACGCCCCACCTTTGATTTCTATCAGAAGCTACTTGCACAGGCAGACCAGTTGGAAGTGGTATCGCCCGCATCTGTTCGCAATCGGATGAAGCAATTTGTTGACAGCATGCAGTCCTATTATCATCCATGATGATGAGATTTTTTTCAGGTGTGCAACAATTTTTCACACCCTATAATGTATCTTTGTGGCGTAATTAATAAAGATGCATTATGGAAAAGAAAAAAACGACTATTCAGTTAATTAAGGAAGCTGCAAATAAGCTGAAA
>DAIRCP010000008.1:0-57115 GCA_036796635.1 Prevotella sp.
TTTTTCTGTTTGGCCTATCTGCGACGACATGGTTCTCAGATTTTACCCCTGGCCTAAGTCGAAAGAGAGGCTAACAGTGACGTAGCCCCTTCGCTCGTTATGTGCTGATTGATATGAGAAGCTTCATCCAACGTTAGCCTCTCTGTTATATTCATTCCCATCAAGACATTTTATGCATCTTTTTTCTTTCGAATTACTTTGTAATGGATAATTCCCACATAATTATGATGCATAAATTAGGAAATATATATAAGATTTGCAAGCAATCACCGTTAAAATACGTAATAATTCATTTCTGATGAAACTTTTTTTCATGTAACAGATGAGAATAACAAAAAAAGATGTACTTTTGCATACTATTACGATACAAATCTATAACTTAAAAATGGACAACAAACAAGAAAACGGGGTACTGATGAAAAACGGGGTAAGTTTGCTCATCCCCTTTATACTGATCACTTCCTGCTTTGCCCTTTGGGGATTCGCCAATGATGTGACGAGCCCGATGGTGAAGGCATTCTCCAAAATATTCAGAATGAGCGTCACGGAAGGCGCTATGGTACAGGTGGCTTTCTATCTGGGATACTTCGTGATGGCCTTTCCGGCTGCCATGTTCATCCAGCGGTACACATTCAAGGCGGGCGTGCTCATCGGCCTGGGACTCTATGCTGCCGGTGCCCTGCTCTTTATTCCTGCCCAACAGACTGGCATCTATTTCCCTTTCCTCCTGGCATACTTCATCATGACCTGCGGACTCTCCTTCCTGGAAACGAGTTGCAATCCTTATATTTACTGTATGGGCAGTGAGGAGACTGCCACACGGAGACTGAACCTGGCACAGGCCTTCAATCCGATTGGCGCTCTGGCGGGCATGCTTGTAGCGATGCAGTTTGTACAGGCTCGGATGAGTCCGATGGATTCGGCTACACGCATGAGCCTCAGTCCAGTACAGTTTAATGCCATCAAGGACCATGACCTGGAAGTGCTCATCCAACCCTATATCTTCATCGGTATCGTGATATTGCTGCTGCTGGTACTCATACGAATGCAGAAGATGCCGAAAGACAGTGACTCGCAGGCATCCAAGAGTCTGGGTGAGGCTCTGCGCGAACTGTTCAGGATCAAGAATTACCGTGAAGGTGTGATTGCCCAATTCTTTTACATCGGCGCTCAGGTCACCTGCTGGACGTTTATCATACAATATGGTACGCGCGTACTGATGGCCGAAGGGATGGAAGAACGTGCAGCTGAGATTCTGTCACAGAAGTACAATATAGCTGCCATGGTACTCTTTACCATCAGCAGATTCGTGTGTACCTGGTTTCTGAAATATATCATGCCCGGACGACTGCTGTCTGTCCTGGCGGTGATAGGGGCATCTGCCATTGCGGGTGTCATTCTGTTTACTGACCGCAACGGACTGTACTGTCTGGTAATTGTGAGCGGCTGTATGTCACTGATGTTTCCTACCATCTATGGCATTGCGCTGAGAGGTACGGGCGAGAATGTAAAGTTTGCCGGAGCCGGACTCATCATGTCCATCCTGGGCGGTTCATTCTTTCCGCCCATTCAGGCTGCCATCATTGACTCTGGGGTAAGCCTGTTTGGACTGCCTGCTACCAATATCTCTTTCATCATCCCGCTCATCTGCTTCATGGTAGTGGCTGCTTACGGATACAGAGCTTACATCAGAAAGAACATATACATGGAAGATTAAAGTGCAGGATACACCATGTTTTCCTCACGTATAGGGATGAGTACTTCTTCCAGAAACTTTCTGGCTTCATACTTCGCCATTGGCAGGTCGTGGAGGAGGTAATTGCCGCAATCCCTGGCTGCCGCACCTGGTATATCGCCTTCATACTCGGCAATGAAACGGAAAGTGCTACGCATCAGTTCCACGATATCACGACTCTCCAGGTCGCCTTTCATCAGCAGGTAATTACCTGTGAGGCATCCCATCGGTCCCCAATACACGATACGGTCTTTCCATTCGGGGTCATTACGCAGATAAGTAGCTGCCAGATGCTCGATGGTATGGATAGCTCCATTATGCAATACGGGTTCGCGGTTGGGTTCCTTCATGCGGATATCAAAGGTAGTGACGGTTTCACCGCCTACTTCATCCTTGCGCGAAACATAAATGCCGCGTTTCAGCAGAAGATGGTTAATGGTAAATGAGGGTATCTTATCCATAAAACTATAATTTTTCAATAAAACTGCGGGTAACCGTAAATGACTCTTCTGCCACATGGCTCCAGAAATCATGATACTGTGCTGCATGGTCGTCCTTGAGCGGAATATCGCTGATGACACGGAAACTGATAAATTTCACCTGATAGAGATAGCAGGTCTGCGCAATGGCACATGATTCCATATCCACCGCCATGGCATCGGGGAAGTGCCCCATAATCTCACGCATCTTCTCTTTACTGTCCACAAACCAGTCGCCGGTGACTATCAGTCCCTCATGTATCCTGGAAGACGTAACATCGGTGACGGGAGCCTCATTGAGTGAGAGGGCAATATCCACCAATTCCCGAGGCGACTCATAACGGGCGGGCAGTCCCTGTACCTGACCATATTCAGAACTGCCGATGGCAGTACCACAATACACATCATGATAAGTGAGACTGCTGCTTACCACGACATCCTGGATATTCAGTTGGGTAGAACCACCGCCGGCACAACCGGAAGATATAATCACCTCCGGATGATAATGAGTTATCATCTCCACACAGCCTACAGCCGCATTCACCTTGCCGATGCCGCACTGCTGCATCACTATCTCATGTCTGCCCATACGTCCGAGATAGAAATTCTTACCATTATGCACTTCTGTACTGGCATCTGTCAGCAGCGATTTCAGTTGCTGGAGTTCCTTCTCCATCGCAATAATTATACCTATTTTCATACTTTTGTGGTTTAGGATGGCAAAGTTACAAAGAATTTTTGTAATTTTGCCCAAAATTCGAATTTATATATAAACGTTTAATGTTATGAAAACTTGGAAGCAATATCTGCCCGACCTGTTGGCAGTTATCTTGTTTGCCGTTCTCGCATTTGCCTATTTCTTTCCGGCAGATACAGAAGGACGCATTCTTTACCAGCACGATTCCTCTGCCGGACGCGGTGCAGGAGTTGAGTTAAATGAATACCATCAACGTACCGGAGAGGTAAGTCGCTGGACTAACGCACTGTTCAGTGGTATGCCTACTTATCAGATGTCGCCTGCTTACAAGAGTGTGGACGCGCTGACTCAGGTTACGGATGCCTATCATCTGTGGCTGCCTAACTATGTATGGTATATCTTCGTCTATCTGCTGGGATTCTATATTCTGCTGCGGGCCTTTGACTTCCGCCAGCTGATGGCTTCTCTGGGTGCCGTCATCTGGACATTCAGCAGTTACTTCCTCATCATCATTGCGGCAGGACACTACTGGAAGGTAATGGCTCTGGCCTATCTGCCGCCTATGATAGCAGGTGTGATACTGGCCTACCGGGGGAAATACCTCAAGGGACTTCTGGTCACGGCTATATTCTCGGCGTTTGAAGTGTATGCCAACCACGTGCAGATGACGTATTACTTTCTGTTTGTCATCATCTGCATGATTATCGCCTTCCTGGTGGATGCCATACGCAAGCATCAGATGGCGCATTTCTGGAAGGCTACCGCTGCCTGTGCTGTGGGTGCCATCATCGGTATCAGCCTGAACATCTCCAATCTGTACCATACATGGGAATACGGACAGGAAACGATGCGTGGCAAAAGTGAACTGGTGAAGAAGAATACTTCCAACCAGACTAGCAGCGGCCTGGACCGTGACTATATCACACAGTGGAGCTACGGTGTGGATGAGACCTGGACGCTGCTTATCCCTAATGCAAAGGGTGGTTCCAACCAGATACAACTGGGCAAGAACGAGAAAGCTATGGAGAAGTGCGACCCTCAATATGCGGAGGTGGTAAGTCAGTGGTATCAATACTGGGGTGACCAGCCGTTCACTGCGGGGCCTGTATATGCAGGCGCCTTCGTACTAATGCTCTTCATCCTGGGTCTGTTTATCGTGAAGGGACCTATGAAGTGGGCGCTTCTGGCTGCCACGCTGCTATCCATATTCCTGTCATGGGGCAAGAACTTCATGCCATTCACCAATTTCTTCATCGATTATATACCGATGTATGCCAAGTTCCGAACGGTATCATCCATACTCGTCATCGCAGAATTTACTATCCCGCTGTTGGCTATGCTGACACTGAAGAAGATTGTGGATGAACCGGAGATTCTTACGCAGAAGATAAAGTATGTATATACCAGCTTCGGTCTTACTGCAGGCTTTGCACTTATATTTGCATTGGTACCTACTATGTTCTTCGACTTTACATCGGCATCGGATTCTGCCCAACTGAGTCATTATGTGCCTCAGCAGTATCTGGCTCCGATATTGGAAAATATCGCCAAAGTGCGTGAACCTATCTTTACTTCCGACTGCTGGCGTACCGTTATCATCATCGTGATTGGTACACTGATGCTGCTGCTCTTCAAGGCGAAGAAACTGAAGACGGAATGGATGGTAGGCGGAATACTGGTTCTCTGCTTAATTGATATGTGGCAGGTGGACAAGCGCTATCTCTATGATGATATGTTCGTGGAGTCTAGTGTGAAAGACCAACCTGTGCCTAAGTCACGTGCCATCGAACAGATCATACAGGACAAGGCCCTGGATTACCGTGTGCTCAACTTTGCATCGGACACATTCAATGAGAATGAGACCTCTTATTATGTAAAGAGCATCGGTGGTTATCATCCTGCCAAGTTACGCCGTTACCAGGAACTGATAGACAATCATATCGTACCGGAAATGCAGGCTACCTCCAAGGCGGTCATCAATGCACAGGGCGACATGACGAAGGTGAACGGTGATTCCGTATGCCCGGTACTGAATATGCTCAACACGAAGTATTTCATCTTCGGTGTACAGAACAATCAGACGGTGCCTATCCAGAACCCATATACTTACGGTAATGCCTGGTTTGTGGACAAGATACAATATGTGGACAATGCCAACGAAGAGATAGATGCGCTGAGCAAACTGCCGCTGCGCCATGTGGCTGTAGCTGACAAGAAGTTTAAGGATGTGCTGGGTCAGAGTACCGTACAGGATACTGAGAGCATCGTGAAGATTACGGCTTATGAACCTAACAAACTGAACTATGACGTGAAGTCTGGCAAGGGCGGTATCATCGTATTCTCTGAAATCTATTATCCAGGCTGGACTGCCAAGGTGGACGGTCAGGATGTAGAAATAGGCCGAGTAAACTATGTGCTACGCGCCATCCAGGTGAAGCCGGGCAATCACAAGGTGGAACTGTCATTCAATCCGAAGTCAGTGACTACCACAGAGACGATTGCATACGTGGCTTACGCCGTACTTATCATCCTGATACTCTTCATCGTGTATATGGAAGTGAAGAAGCGCAAGCAACAGGAATAAAACATAAAAAAAGAAATCCTCGCCGCAATGAAGCAGCGAGGATTTCTTTTTTATATGTCGTTTATTTCTAGATAAACTCTCTAAGGTAAGTTATCTGAGATTTAAAGAATAATCCATTTATTCTTTTGAAGCCTTCTTACGTTCGTTATGGTCCAGAATGACCTTACGCATACGCATGGACTTCGGAGTAACCTCCACCAGTTCATCAGCCTTGATATATTCCAGGCATTCCTCCAGACTCATCACTGTCTTCGGAATCACACGGGCTTTATCATCAGAACCGGATGCACGTACGTTGGTAAGCTGTTTAGCCTTGGTCACATTAATCACGAGGTCTTTCTCATGAACATGCTCACCTACGACCTGACCGCAATAAACATTCTCACCCGGATCGATAAAGAATTTACCGCGCTCCTGCAGTTTATCGATTGCATAAGCAAAAGAAGTGCCGGTCTCCTGAGCAATCATAGAACCGTTGGTACGGCGCTCTATCTCACCCTTGTATGGCTGATACTCCTTGAAACGGTGAGCCATAATAGCTTCACCCTGACTGGCTGTCAGCACATTGGTACGCAGACCGATGATACCACGTGAAGGCATATCAAACTCGATGTTGACACGCTCGCCCTGAGCTTCCATAGAAGTCATTTCTCCCTTGCGACGGGTCACCATATCAATCATCTTGGAAGAGAACTCCTCCGGTACATTGATAGTGAGTTCCTCGATAGGTTCACACTTCTTACCATCTATCTCCTTATATATCACCTGAGGCTGTCCTACCTGCAGTTCATATCCCTCACGACGCATAGTCTCAATGAGCACACTGAGGTGCAGCACACCACGACCACTGACAATCCATTTATCTGTAGTATCCTCGAAAGGACGCACACGCAAAGCCAAGTTTTTCTCCAATTCTTTGTTCAGTCGATCGTTGATATGACGGCTGGTCACGAACTTACCTTCCTTACCGAAGAAAGGAGAATCATTGATAGTGAAGAGCATAGACATGGTAGGCTCATCAATAGCAATTGGAGGCAGTGGCTCCGGATTATCAAAATCGCAGATAGAATCACCAATCTCGAAACGCTCGAGACCGATTACTGCGCAGATATCACCACATTGTACTTCATCCGTACGGGCATGACCCATACCAGAGAATGTATGAAGTTCCTTGATTTTTGTTTTTTCTTTGCTTCCATCACGATGGCAGATAGTAACATTCATGCCATCCTTGAGCGTACCACGGTGAATACGACCTACTGCGATACGACCAGTATAGCTGGAATAGTCCAGACTGGTAATCAGCATCTGGGGAGTTCCTTCAATCTGCTTTGGTGCAGGAATCACTTCCAGAATCTTATCCAGCAGATAATTGATGTCTCCTGTAGGAGTCTTATAATCTTCACCCATCCATCCGTTCTTGGCAGAACCATAAACTACGGGGAAGTCTAACTGATCTTCAGTAGCATTCAGCGTGAACATCAAGTCGAATACCATTTCGTAAACTTCTTCAGGGCGGCAATTAGGTTTGTCCACCTTATTAACAACTACGATAGGTTTCAGTCCGAGTTGCAGTGCTTTCTGTAATACGAAACGGGTCTGAGGCATTGGTCCCTCAAAAGCGTCAACGAGCAACAAGCAACCGTCTGCCATATTTAACACACGCTCAACTTCACCACCGAAGTCGGAGTGTCCTGGAGTATCGAGAATATTGATTTTCGTTCCTTTCCAATTAATAGAAACGTTCTTAGAGAGGATTGTTATACCTCGTTCGCGCTCCAAATCATTGGAGTCAAGTACTTCGCCACTGTTATCCTGTCCATCACGGAAGAGCTTTCCAGCGAGCATCATTTTGTCGACGAGTGTGGTCTTACCGTGGTCGACGTGCGCAATTACTGCGATGTTTCTAATGTCTTGCATTGTCTTTTACCTTAAATTGGGTGCAAAGTTAGTCATTTTATATGAATAAATAGGTATCAACAAAGAGTTTTTGGTGTTTTACACTCAAAAAAAATGTTAAACGTCAATAAATAAATAGCGGAGTGTAAGCTGAAATTCATTATTATTGAGTACCTTTGCACCCGAAATCGGAAAATCCGGACTTCCGAGAATGTAAACCGTTGTGATTAAGGCGGCAAGCGTTCGAAGGATGGTATTCAAAAATTTAATTAATCATTAAAACTATGTATTTAGATCAAGCAAAGAAGCAAGAGATCTTCGGCCAGTATGGTAAGTCAACAACTGATACAGGTTCTGCAGAGAGCCAGATCGCACTTTTCTCTTACCGTATTTCTCACCTTACAGAACACCTGAAGCAGAACCACAAGGACCATGTTACTGCACGCAGTCTGACTATGCTTGTAGGTAAGCGTCGTAAATTGCTGAAGTACCTCTATGTTAACGACATCGAGCGTTATCGTAATGTAATCAAGGCTCTGGGTCTGCGTAAGTAATCCAGCCGACATACAAAAATCAATCCCGATCATCCATGATGACCGGGATTTTTTATTTCTTACTGCTCAGTGAGTTGTTATTTCCGAACAATCTCATTCAATGGTTTCATCACAAAGTCACGCTCGTGCATCAGTGGATGAGGTATCTTCAGGTCGGGTTCATCGATATGTTCATCTCCATATAGCAGGATATCTATATCTATCAGACGGTCATGATATTCACCGTTCACCGACTTATGGCTGCGTCCCAGTTCCCGTTCTATCTGTTGGGTAAGCTGCAGCACCTCACGAGGTTTCTTGTCCGTTTGGCAGCACACTGCCGCATTCAGGAATGTGTGAGCAGACTGGAATCCCCAGGGTTCCGTAACGTAAAGCGCTGACTGGCGCACTACCGTGCCAATCAGCGCTTCTATTTTGGTAATAGCCCGGTGGATATTCTCTTCCTTGTCGCCAAGGTTGGTACCGAGCCCTAAATAACAATCAGTCATTGACTATCAAGAGTGCATCACCATAGCAACCGAAGTTATAACCATGCTTGAGAGCCAGGGAATAAGCCTCGTAAATCAGGTCATAGCCACCGAATGCGGCTTCGGTCATCATCATAGTAGATTCGGGATGATAGAAATTACCTATCATACAGTCTGCAAGTCCGAAATCATAAGGAGGGAAGATAAACTTATTGGTCCATCCGTCATACTCCTTGAGCATACCATCTGTGCCTACAGCAGTTTCCGTAGCGCGAACTGTACTTACACCCACTGCACACACATGATGGTCAGTTGATTTCGTCTTGTTCACAATGTCACATGCCTCCTTACCGATGTGCATCTGTTCACTGCTCATCTTGTGTTTGGTCAGGTCTTCCACCTCTATCGGGTCAAAGTTACCCAGTCCACAGTGGACCGTGATATAAGCCTTGTTGACACCGCGGATATCCATCATCTTCATCAGTGCGCGACTGAAATGCAGGCCAGTGGACGGAGCAGTTACAGCACCCTCATTTTTGGCGAAAATAGTCTGGAAATTCTCCATATCATCCGCATTGGCAGGACGGCGGTCGATGATGTAACGTGGCAATGGAGCCTCACCCAAATCAAAGAGTTCCTTCTTGAATTCATCATGAGGACAGTCATAGAGGAAACGCAGCGTACGTCCACGGCTGGTTGTATTGTCGATGACTTCTGCCACCATCGGACCATCCTCATCGAAGAACAGCTTATTACCGATACGAATCTTGCGGGCTGGCTCCACGAGCACATCCCACAGACGTAATTCCTCGTTCAGTTCTCGCAACAGGAACACTTCTATCTTGGCATCTGTCTTCTCCTTGGTGCCATACAGGCGAGCTGGAAAGACTTTGGTGTCATTGAATATAAATGTATCGCCATCATCAAAGTAGTTGAGTACATCACGGAACGAAAGACACTCTTCAGTCTCATTTCCGTCTGTGTCCTTCTTGAACATATCCAGTTTACCGCTCTGTCTGTGAGCGACAATCAGTTTACATTCATCACGATGATAAACTTTATCTACAGTGCCATCCTCATTTTTGAACTCGCGATAAGGAGGTTCCAGCGCGACTTGTGATTCGGGTAACTTAAATTTAAATTGTGACAGTTTCATATAATCTTATGAATTACTTATTTTCTTTTTTATCTCTGACCTGTTCCAACCATTGGGGCAGATCATCCATATTGATGCAGTCAGCCAAAGTGATATCGCCCAGGCGAGTTCTGCAGAGAGCTGTAAGGAATGCACCGCTTCCCAGCGCATAACCTATATCGCGTGCCAATGAACGGATGTAAGTACCTTTTCCGCAAACTACCCGGATGCTCATCTGCATGGTCTCCGAATCGAATGAGGTAAGTTCTATCTCATCCACCCGTACTTGTTTTGCCGCCAGTTCTACGTCGTTACCGTTACGTTTCAGTCGGTAAGCCCGTTCTCCACCTATCTTACAGGCGGAATAGGCAGGCGGCACCTGCATGATATCACCCTCAAACCGGTGAAGGGTATCCTGTATCAGTTCGCGCGTGATATGTCTCGTGGGGTAAGTATGGTCCACGGTATGCTCACGGTCAAAACTGGCAGTGGTAGCACCCAACTGCAGCGTGGCGGTGTACTCCTTGGTATGGAACTGGAGATTAGATATCTCCTTGGTTTTCTTACCCGTACAGAGTATCAGCACTCCGGTAGCCAGAGGGTCGAGTGTTCCGGCATGACCGGTCTTTACTCTTTTCACACCTTCCATCTTGGAGATAAGGTAACGCACATGAGCCAATGCCCCGAAACTCGACATTCGGTAGGGCTTATTGATATAAATAAACTCGCCTTGTGTGAAATTCATCTATCCTACCATTACAAGTGAATGACCTGTAGCCAACAGGATAAGAATAATCGCACCGACAATGATTCTATACCATCCGAAAGCCTTAAAACCATATTTAGTCAGGAATCCCACGAACCATTTCATGGCGAAGATGGCCACGACAAAGGCTATCACGCATCCCACTATCAGCAGGGTGATGTTCTGTGAAGTAGCCCATGAACTGTCTTCTCCAAACATGTCCAGCAAGTCCAGCAAAGTGGCTCCTGCCATCGTAGGCACTGCCAGGAAGAACGAGAACTCTGCGGCATTCTTACGCGTCAACTTCTGCTGCATACCACCCACGATAGTCGACATACTGCGGCTCATACCGGGAATGACAGACAGACACTGGAAGCAACCGATGAGGAAAGCACGCTTAGGTGTCACCTCATTTTCGTCCACGCCCTTATTGAAGATACGATCGCAGAAGAGCATGAAGATGCCACCAAGTACCAACATGATAGCCACTACCGTCACACTATCGAGCAGCCAGTCCAGCAAACCGCTTTTCTTGGCAGCCAGACCGATGACAACAGCAGGGATGACACCGATGACGAGCATACCATAGAACTTCATCTTCTTGACGAATTCCTCCGCAGTCCGCATCTGGAAGAAGTGCTTCCAATAGAGACAGATTACAGAAAGGATAGCACCAAACTGGATGATGAAGGTAAACGCATGTACAAACGGGTCACCCTCCTTCACCCCTAACAGGTTCTGTGTGATAATCATGTGCCCCGTAGAAGATACAGGGAGGAACTCCGTGAGTCCCTCTACGATGGCAATTATAATAGTCTGTATTAAATCCATTATTTTTCGTCCTTGTCCTTAGGTTTACGTATAATTGCATAAATCATTGACACGAAGCCTACCAGACAAACAACAGGAGCCACCTTGATACGGCGCACGCTGAAGATATCAGGATTGAAGGTAGTATCGGTGGAACCGCTGCCACTCATCAGAATGAATCCAAGAATGACGATTGCCATTCCTACGGCGAGCAAGATATAATTCATCTTGTCGAAAGCAAAATTCTTTTTATCCATTTTATTATTGTATTTATTCTATTTCTTGTCTTGATAGTTATCTTGATACAACCATATTGATGTCGGTGTGTTTATATCTTATACAGTTCTCCTGCCGTCATCTTCAGGAATTTATTCACAGCGAAGTAAGAGCAGAGCGCTGTAATGATAATACCGAAGAGCAGCACAGCCACTCCGGTGATGGTAAGTTCCACCCATGACATGATTTCCAGTATCTCAGGCTGCAACCGCCAGAGTGCATACACACATCCTGCCAGCACAGCAGAGGCAAGCAGCGCTGCTATCACACCGATAGTCACTGCCCGCTTGATAAACGGCCGACGAATAAAACCCCATGAGGCTCCCACCAGTTTCATGGTATGAATCAGAAATCTTCGGGAATATACACTCAGTCGTACGGTATTACTGATGAGCGAGAACGACACAAAGGTGAGCAAGGCTGCCAATACAAGCAGGATGATGTTCACCTTACTCAGGTTGTTGTTCACCTTATCCATCAAATCTTCCTGATAAGCGATGTCCGACACGCCCTGCTGGGCACGCAAGTCCTTGGCTATCCAGAGAAGAGAGTCACGATTGGCATAATCAGACTTCAACTGCAGTTCCAGAGAAGCCACAAACGGATTAAAACCCAGGAATTCAGAAGGGTCGGTACCCATAGCGGCAGTCTGTTCCCGCTTGGCCTGTTCCTTACTGATATAGTCGATATTGCGGGAGTAACCCCTGTGGTACAGGTTTCTACAGAGTGTATGCGCATCATTCACGCTCATACTGTCGGTGAGCATCACCGTGACAGTAAGATTGCTCTTCACCCAATTCGAAAGATTGTGTGCAGTGAGCACTGAGAATATCACCGTTCCCAGCAAAATAAGCACCATCGTGGTGCTGATACAGAGTGTAACGACCTGTAATCCTTGATGGTTACGGGTCTCTTTATATTTTTTTGCCATTATCTTTTGGATATAATCCACCTAATTTGTTGCAAAATTAATATAAAAATGAGCCTAAAGCAAGCATTTAACCTCGATTAACATCATATTTTCGAATAAAAGCGGTATTTTTGCGCCCATTATGAGTACTGTTATTTATCCTTCTCCCATCTTCGGCCCTATTCATAGTCGCCGACTGGGTATCTCTTTGGGCATCAACCTCATGCCCGATGACGGCAAAATCTGTACATTCGACTGTATTTATTGCGAATGCGGATTCAATGCCGATTTCCGTCCCAAGCACCACCGCCCCACTCTGCAGCAGGTTTCCGCCGCGCTGGAGGCTAAACTCAAGGAGATGCATGCAGATGGCGTACATCCTGATGTGCTTACCTTTGCCGGTAACGGTGAACCGACTACCCATCCGGACTTTCTCGCCATCATCCGCGAAACCCGCAGACTGCGTGATTTATACTGTCCGGCAGCTAAAGTCAGTGTACTGAGCAATTCCACCATGAGTATGCGTGAGGATGTACACGAGGCACTGATGCTGGTTGACAATAATATTCTCAAACTGGATACAGTGGACCCTGTCTATATAAATAATGTGGACCGTCCTACAGGCAAGTATGACGTAGATGAAATAATCCGTACCCTTGCCTCTTTCCAGGGGCACGTCATCATCCAGTCGATGTTTATGAAGGGACGTATCGATGATTTCGATGTGGATAATACTACCGAGAAATATGTAGCACCGTGGTTGGAAGCTGTCAGGAAGATTGCGCCGCAGGAAGTGATGGTCTATACCATCGACCGAGAGACACCCGACCGGGAACTGAAGAAAGCCACCCATGAGGAACTGGATGCCATCCGCGATCGCGTGATTGCAGCAGGAATCTCCTGTCAGGCTTCGTATTAACAATGACATATTTTCATCCACCATTAATCAATAAAATAACACAATGAAATATGTAAATGATACCGTGCGTCGTCAGGACAGACTTATGGACGAGGAACGCGCCAAAGAATTACTCCGCACAAGTGAATATGGTATACTCTCCATGGTAGACATAGACAATTCTGGTTATGGAATTCCATTAAATTATGTATGGGATGGCAATCAGTCCGTCTATATCCATTGCGCACCTGTTGGACACAAGATGGAAGCTTTGGAAAAAAATGCTCAAGTTTCTTTCTGCATCATTGGTAATACAAAACTCATGCCAGATAAGTTTACCACGGAATATGAAAGTATCATTCTGCGGGGCACAGCCTACATACACCTGGATGAACAAGAACGTATGCATGCACTCAAATTGCTGGTTGCAAAACTTTCTCATGAATACCAAGAACTGGGAGCAAAGTATTCACAGAAATCATTCCATCGTGTGAACATCATACGGATAGATTTCACGGAATACAGTGGCAAATGTAAACATGTACATACTGCCGATTAGTATTTTCGTAAAATACGGAAATCAATATGGTATATTCTGTCAAAGAGTGGGGTCCAGTCCTCACTCTTTGTGCCTTCAGGCATAATCTGCAGACCGTAGAAACGGGTCCCCGTCTGGCGGTATCCCCTCATCTTATCCAGATATGTGCGCTCAGGCATAGGTATCAGAAAGTCTGATATCCAGAGCACATCCGCATTCACATAGTGCTGTCCCTCATGGTCCAGCAGTGAGAATGTCTGTGCCATCATGTTCTTGGCATCCGTACCGCCACCGATAAAAGGAAGATGCCCTTTATCAAAGGTATATTCATCTTTGGTCAGTCCGATGGACTCATAGAGTTGCTGTTTGCGGCGCTGCATCAGGTCGATGGTGCGCACACTTACCGAGAAATCTATCAGGAAACAGTCGCGCTTCTGTTCTTCCGCCGTCTCCTCCAACATCGCCAGGAGTGACTGGATGATTCTCTGTGGCGGACCGTACATACTGGCTGATGTATCCACACACACAATCATCGGTCCTTTCCGGGAAGCATGATTGAAACTCAGTTTTCTGGAAGGTTTACTCATATTGGATTTGTAACGGAAGGTCTGCAACCTGCGTCGCACAAACTTATAGAGGAACACCTCTTCCAGGTCATCGTCCATATATTGTGCCATCTCCAGCGGCAGTAGCGTACTGATATCATTGCCTACGGTGATACCCTCGATGTCACTGCCCGTAGAGTGGTCTATCTTCATTCCCCTGCCCGCAGTCATCGTGAGTCTGTCCTTTCCGCCCGTATTCGGGAAGCGGCCCATCAATTTCACGATATCTTCCAGCTGCGGATATTTGTCCTGCAGACGTATCAGACTCATATGGCGTTCGAATTCCGTCTCCGTCCATCTGCCGTTCATCAACTGCCACGCCTGCACCGCCTTGTTTTCCTGGACGTTTTTGCGTTCCAGCGTCTCCTGTGCATTCTTCATCTGCACAGCCACCTTGCTGCCTAGGTTACTGCCGCGCGAACGGACATATTTCTCTGTATCACGCTGTAGTCGCTGGTCCAGTGCCAGCCCCCAGTCGTCCACCATCTTCGCCCATTTCTCATCGTCCATGCTGCCGCCGTCCGCCATGATACGCAGATAGAATCCGCCGTCGAATCCATCTTCATCATGCTCCTGCTCTATCTGTTGTATCAACTTCCGCCACGACTGTTCATCCTGTCGCATACCTGCACTCCAGGCAAGGGTATCCTCCCCTTTCTTCCGTTCCGTCCATTGGCATTGCGCCAGAAAGTCCTTATGATGCACAGCCTCTACCACAAACCTGCCCACAGATGCATAGAATATCTTGGCACAGAGCCTGTTGCTCAGCACCAGATATTTCACTTCCGGGTCGGCCATCAACTTGATAAGATACTTCAGCAGCGGGTCCTCATATTCCAACCAGGGCTGATCTTCGGGCCATGCCACACCCCGACCTGCTATCTCACCCGTCTCGATGAATATTTCGAGCATCTTAAGATAACGGCTCACATCCATGGCACCCGCTGTATGCGTATGCCAGTGCCAGTAAGCGTTTTGATGGATATAATCAGTCATAGAGTTTGGCGATATCCTGACGGGTAAAAGCCATCTTCTGCTGGAACTGCTTCTGATATACCTTCACCACCTCCATGTCATCGGTAGACACAAACAAGTTGTTCTCCAACGCCTTGATGAGCACATCAAATCGGTTGGCCATGGATTCTATCTCTTCGTAATAATCACGTCCGGAACCGCGCACCTCACTGAGCGACAACTGCTGCGTAGATTCCGCCAGAAACAGTTCCAGTGCATACTTCACACCATCGATATAAACATGACTGTCATCACGTGACAGTGATACAGGGCGACAGTGCAGGTTAGCCATCTCCCGCTGATAAGTACGTATCAACGTAAACTGCGGATTCTTCGTGTCATGATAGAGCACGCCGTCCGTCACCGCATGATTGCTCTTTTCCGGTAACAGTTGGAAGTCATGGGCACCGATGAAAGTGTTGCCCGTATCATGCTGTTCCAGATGATAATAGAAGTGATTATAAAGTTTCTTATTGGCATCACGCTCTAGTTGACTGTCTGATATATGATGAGCAGCCATATTGGCACGATGTGCCTTGATGTCCTCAGCAAGTGCCGCCTTCAGTTCCTCAAGCGACTTGGCGAGAGACGAGAAGATGACACCCACAATCATCTGTCGGATATCATCCCTTTCCTCTGGTTCCTGCCACAAACAGTGATATACCGGCAACAGGTCGGCCATGTCCACTTCTTTTCTGTCCTGCATGAAAGCCTCCGTGCGCAGCAGTCTCACGATGTTCTTCCACCGTCGGTCACTCACATATACATCCCTTCGCTCATCCGTACCATCTATGCTTACAGCCCTGAGCGAGTGACGCATCTGATGGATGCCATCCAGCACACCGTCGGACACTGCCGTCTGGTTAATCTGTTCATTCCATTGTGCATACTCCTCATTGGTGATTTGCCATTCATTCTCATCCTGGCCTTCGTCCTCGTCAGTAGCCAGCAGCATCTGGTCAAAATGGGCATTACTCTTCACGTTTCTACTTTCTATGCGGACCACGAAGCGGTCCCACAGTGCCTCCAGGCCCTCACCTTGAGCAGGTAACTCGTTACTGGCGGCTACAAGCAGTTTCAGTGGTAGCCGTATCTCGTGCGAACCGTTGCGAAACAGTTTCTCATTGATAACCGTCAGCAATGTGTTCTGTATTGCAGGACCTGCCTTCCATATTTCATCCAGGAACACCACATCGGCAGTAGGCAGATAGTCCTCCACCGAACGCTCGTAAGCATCCTGCGACTTCAACTTGCTAATACTTACCGGACCGAATATTTCATCCGGCGTAGAGAATCGCGACATTAGATATTCAAAAGACCGCGCCTGTCTGAAAGCACGTTTCAGTCGGCGCGCCACCATAGACTTCGCCACACCCGGAGGACCCAATAGGATTATACTCTCACCTGCCATGGCCGCCAAGAGCGACATAGCTATCTCCGATTCTTTCTCGTATATGCCACGGTTCATCTCGCGCAGCAGTGACTGTATTCTTTCTTTCATCTTGAAACTTTATGCAGAAAAAGTCTCTCTTCCGCTAAAGACAGGAGAGAGACTTGATGGTCATATGACAATCATATGAAATTTCTTAATGGTTATCTTTACATTTTTGTGATGACACCCGCCTGAGTAGAACTGAGGAAATTCACCACATCCTGGATTTCAGGTCCGTCAGGTACCTGATCCTCTATCTGCTTGATGGCATCAAACAGACTCGTCTGACCATGGAAAACCAGTCGATAGGCATTGGCAATGTGCTTAATCACAGTATCTGATGTACCGTGCGCTCTACCTATCGTAGCATTCACACCTCCATACTCACCCTTGCGGGTCACGATGATAAACGGCGGAATATCTTTGGAAAACGTACAACCTGCCTGCACCATGGAACCACGGCCCACACGGGTACCCGCATTCTCTATCACGCTGGAAGAGAATATTACGTTGTTACCTATCTCGCAACTGCCCGCTATCTTGGTACCATAGCCGAACACACACTGGTTGCCCACCTTGGTATCATGAGAAATATGTGCACCTTCCATCAAAAAGTTATCATCGCCAATTACTGTCTGTCCGCCAGTATGCGTAGCCCTATTGATAACTACATTCTCACGGAACACATTATTGTCACCGATAATCAATTCGGACTTTTCACCGCGGAAATTAAAATCCTGAGGCAGTGCTCCAATCACGGCACCTTGATGCACCTTGTTACCTTTTCCCATCCGTGTACCATCGAGCACACTCGTGAAGGGGAATATCACACAGTTATCACCTATCTCCACATCACCTTCAATATAGGCGAACGGAAATATCTTGACATTATTGCCTATTCTCGCTCTTGGGTCGATTTCAGCTTTAGGACTTATATCGCTCATAATCTTTTAATCTTTTAGTTTGAAAACTTTACTTGCGACCTCCACCGAGTGCCTGATAGAGAGACACCACAGCCTGCATCTTATTGAAGTCATCCGTAACCTTGTTGATTTCAGCATTGAGCAGATTGCTCTGCGCACTAATTACCTCCAAATAAGTACTGCCAGAACTCTTATAGAGCATCTTCGTATCTTCAACATTCTTGGTGAGTAAGTCTATCTGTTTCTGTTCTATGTCAGCTCTTTCTTTGCTGGAGTTATACTGCACCAGTGCATTGCTCACCTCGTTGCCTGCCTTGAGCACTGCATTCTGCCATGTATTGAAGGCCTGTTCTTGCTCCATCTTGGCCACTTTTAGTCCAGCTGTCAGCACACCTCTTTGAAAGATTGGCTGAACCAGACTGCCCACTGCACTGAGCAGCATCTTTCCGGGGTTCACAATACCCGCACCACTATTGTTGGTGAAGGCGGCACTACGGGAGATGGTGATATTAGGATAGAACTTGCTGCGTGCTGTTTCCACATCATAGAAACAAGAAGCCAACTTCATCTCAGCATAATGTACATCCGAGCGATTGGCCAGCAACTGGATACCTACACCAGTTGCAAAACTGGAAGGCAACGACTGACTTTCCAATGTGGAACGACCAATAGCCTGCCCCTGTTCGCCAATAAGCAACGACAGTGAATTTTCCATTTCACGTATCTGTCTCTTCAGTTCCACGGCCTGTGCCTGCACACTCAGATAACTAGATTCGGCACTCTGCACACTCACAGAGCGGGTGCGTCCCAGACTCATCTGGAGCTTCATCATATCCCAAGTATCCTTGGTCAAACTCTGCATGTCCGTCACAATCTGCAACTCCTTATCCAGCAACAATAAAGTGTAGTACAGATTGGCAATGTTGCAGATGATGTTCGTCTGCACCGTCACCTGATAATCCTTCATACCAATCATCTGCATCTGCACACTGCGCTTCTGCGAGAGGATATTGCCGAAGAGGTCCACCGTCCAACTGGCCTGTACTGGCAGTGAATAAATCTTGGAAGCCGTATTGCCATTCCATGACGACAGCGTACCCGACGGTGAGAAATTCACTGCTGGCAAAAACGCCATCTTAGCCACCTGATACTGCGCCTCTATCATCTTCACATTGAGTGCAGCGTTCAGCAGGTCCGGATTGTTGTTCAGTCCCTTCTCAATGAGCGACTGCAACTGGGGGTCGGTAAACACCTCACGCCAGGGCAGATTGCCGAAGCTGGCTGTATCCGTCACTGCCAACGTATCCTGACCGTCAGTCACGCCGCGTACGATGCCCTGTGTTTTCACATCAGGGCGCTCGTACTTATTATATACACCGCAACTGCTCAGTAGGAGCACTGAAACGGCGATAGTCATTATCTTTTTCATATTCATATTATTTCTCCACTTTATAATCGGTAATCTTACCTTGTGCATACTGTTGCAATTCAGCCTTCACATCATCAGACTCCTCATCATTAAACTTCAATGGAGTAAGTTTCTCCTGCAGCCACTCGAACACGGCAAACAGTGCCGGCACCACAAATATCTGACATACTGTACCTATCAACATACCGCCAACAGCCGATGCGCCCAGCGTCTGGTTACCGTTCTTGCCCACACCGGATGCAAACATCAATGGTAACAGACCGATAATCATGGCGAGAGAGGTCATCAGAATAGGACGCAAACGTGCACCTGCACCCAGAATAGCCGAATACTTGATAGCCATACCCGTCTGACGCCGCTCCAGTGCGAACTGCACAATCAGAATGGCGTTCTTGGCCAACAGTCCTATCAGCATAATCAGTGATATCTGCATGTAGATATCGTTAGAGTGACCGAAGATGACAGTGAAGATAAAGGCACCTGCCAGACCGAACGGTATGGAGAGAATCACAGCCAGCGGCAACAGATAACTCTCATACTGTGCACTAAGAATCAGATAGACGAATACCAGACAGAGTGCGAAAATCAGTCCAGTAGAGTTACTGCTCTCTGCCTCGGATCGTGTCAGACCGGAATAGTCGTACGTATAGCCTTCTGGCAGTGTTTGTTTAGCCACCTCAGAGATAGCCTGCAGTGCCTGGCCAGTAGAATAGCCCGTGTTAGGAGTCACACTCACATTGATAGAGGTGAACAGATTGAAACGGGAAATATTAGAAGGACCATAAACACGGCGCAGATTCACAAATTCACTCACCGGAGTCATTCCTGTGGCGGTGCGCACATAAATATTACTCAAACCCTCAAGACGCATTCGACTTTCCACATCACCCTGAATCATCACACGGAACAGTTTACCGAATGAGTTGAAGTTGGATGCATATAGACCGCCATAGTAACCCTGCAGCGTAGTAAGTACCGTAGAAGGAGAGATACCCGCCTGTTTGGTTTTCGCCACATCCACGTCCACCATATATTGGGGATAGTTAGGGTTGTAGGAAGTCATGGCTTTCTGTATTTCCTCGCGCTTGCCCAATTCTGCCAGGAAGTCCTTGGTCACATTGTAGAACTTATTTATATCACCACCAGTCTTATCCTGCATAACCATTGTCACACCACCCTGAGCTGAGAAGCCAGGAATCATAGGTGGACCAAAAGCGAGAATCTGCGCATCCTTGATAGCAGCCGTTTGCTTGTATATCATACCCAGCACCGAAGTACTCTCCATAGGATTCACAAACAGTGCCATGACATCTGCATTTTTGATAGCGTTCTTCACACGGGCAATCAGTCCGCCAGGACGCTCATCGAATGGCTTCAGTTTCACGATGAAGGTAGCCTGATCAGAACCTTGACCGGCAATGAAGTTATAACCTACGATAGCCTCACGTCTCTTGATGGCAGGATTGTTGCCGAGCATCTTGTCCACCTCGTCCACAATCTGCTGTGTACGAGCCTGACTGGTACCTGGAGAAGCAGAAATAGTCACAAACAGGGTACCCGTATCCTCGTCAGGCACCAGACCTGATTTAGTAGTAGCCATGGTCACCACCAGCGTGATGATACCGATTACCACCAGAATACCAGCTATCATACCGTGTCCTATCACCCACTTCACTCCGTTCTTGTACTTACCGGTAATCTTATCGAAGGTATGGTTGAATCCCTCATGGAATCTGCTCACAAATGTACTTTTCTTCTTTTCCTCCTCATTCTGAGGTTTCAGCAGAATGGCACAGAGAGCAGGTGACAGCGTCAAAGCGTTCACGGCCGAGATGACAATAGACACAGCCATCGTCACACCGAACTCACGATAGAACGTACCGGAAGTACCGCCGATGAATGACACAGGGACGAACACAGCCGACATAACCAGTGTAATGGAGATGATGGCACTGGATATCTCGTTCATAGCATCGATAGAAGCCGTCAGCGCACTTTTATAACCTTGGTCCAACTTGGCATGGACAGCCTCTACCACCACAATGGCATCATCCACCACAATAGCGATGGCCAACAGCAACGCCGAGAGCGTCAACAGGTTGATGGAGAATCCGAAGACCCATAGGAAGAAGAAGGCACCAATCAAAGCCACAGGCACGGCAATCATAGGGATGAGCGTGCTGCGGAAGTCCTGCAGGAAGATATACACCACCAAGAACACTAGCATCAAGGTGATAAACAGGGTCACCACCACCTCTTCAATACTGGCAAAGAGGAACTCCGTCGTATCCTGTTCTATAGTATATTCCAAACCAGGAGGGAAGCTCTTGCTAGCTTCCTTCAGGGCAGCTTTCACATTAGTAGCAATCTCCGTAGCATTGGAACCCGATATCTGGTTCACCATACCCAGCACGGCAGGTTTACCGTTATTCTTCAGGTTCACGTTATACTGCAGTGAACCCAGTTCCACTTTGGCCACATCGCCCAGTTTCAGTGTCTGTCCCGTTGTATTGCTGCTGATGATGATATTCTCATATTCAGGAGCCGTCTTCAGACGTCCCTTATAGCGCAACACATACTCGTAAGCCATGTCACTGTTTTCACCGAATTTACCCGGGGCTGCCTCGATATTCTGTTCAGCAAGTGCGGCAGAGATATCCGACGGAATCAGTCCGTACTGCTTCATCTTGTCAGGCTTCAGCCAGATACGCATAGAGTAACTGGCGATTGACGGGCTTTGCACGTCACCCACGCCCTTGATACGTTTCAGTACAGGTACGATATTGATGTTATTATAGTTTGTCACGAATGAACCATCATATCTGCCATCCTCGGTAGTCAGCGAGTACATGATTACGTTACTCGTCTGTCGTTTAGACACCGTGATACCCACTTTTGTCACCTCGGCAGGCAGCAATGCCTGAGCCTGCTGTACACGGTTCTGCACGTTCACCTGTGCCATATTAGGATCAGACCCCTGCTTGAAGTAAACCGTAATACTTGCCATACCGTCATTGGTGGCCTGAGAGGTCATATAAGTCATGTTCTCCACACCGTTGATGCTCTCCTCCAGCGGAGTCACCACTGAGTTCAGTACCGTCTGCGCATCAGCGCCCGTATAGGTAGTCATCACGGAGATGGTAGGCGGAGCGATATCCGGATACTGCTCAATAGGCAGTGATACCAGTCCGATTGTACCCAGCAGCACGAAGAGGATAGAAATCACCGTCGAGAGAACCGGGCGCTTGATAAAGTTTGAAAAAGTCATATTTCTTACTTTTTATTTCTTTTGATTATTCACGTATCTTTGATACCTTTATTTGCTCTTCATAGCACCAACAAAACCTTTGGCAGTACCTTGCTGTTGAGCGAGCTTGGCAGCCTTGTCCAACTTCTGCTGGTATTGAGCTGCCGTAATAGGTTTGATTTCCATGGCATCAGACAATTGGGATATACCTTTGGTCACAATACGGTCGCCCACGTGCAGACCGTCAGTCACAATATAGTGTGTACCATCGTTCTGTGGATCCACCTTAATTTCGGTGTAAGTCACCTTATTGTCACTACCCACCTTGTAGACAAATATCTTGTCCTGTACCTCAGAGCAAGCTTCCTGTGGTATCACGATGGCATTACTGTTATGCTGTGGTATCACGATGGCACCAGAACCACCGCTCTTAAGCAGACGTTCAGGATTGGCGAAACGGGCAATGAGCTGTACGCTACCCGTAGCGGCATCAATCACGCCACTCATCTTCACCACTTTACCTTCATGGCCATACACGGTACCGTCGGCCAACTGCAACTGTACTGCAGGCATGCTGGCGATGGCAGCATTAGTACCGCCCTGTGTCTTACCCATATCTATCATATCCTTTTCAGTCATGGAGAAATACACCTCCACGGTGCTGATGTCAGATACGGTAGTCAGCGGTGTGGTGCTGGAACTGCTCACGAGAGCGCCCACCTTGAAAGGCAGCGTACCGATAACGCCGCTGGCAGGACTCTTTACGTAGCAGAAGTTCAGCATCTCCTTGGCAGAAGCCAAACTGGCCTCCGTCTGTGCCAGCTGAGCCTTGGCACTCATATATGTATTCTGAGCCGACTGAAGTTCAAAGTCACCTATCACCTTGTTAGCATAGAGTTTCTTATTATTGTCATAAGTCAGACGCGCATTGCTCAATGCGGCACGGGCTGTATTTACAGCAGCCTGAGCCTGACGGACAGAGGCCTGATAAGTCTCGTTGTCTATCACAAACAGCACCTGACCAGCAGCCACACGCTGACCTTCCTTCACGCATACCTGCGTAAGGAATCCGGAAACTTTCGGGCGTATCTCCACGTCCTGGATACCTTTGATGGTAGCAGGATATGTATTTTCGAGAGAAGCACTCTGTGAACCGATAGTCACTACAGGATATTCATTATCACCGAAGTTAGGCATTCCGCCCTTACCTTTACCTCCGCCACATGATACCAATACAGCAGCCAATGCCGCCATTAGTAATGTTTTCTTTTTCATATCTTACAATTATACCTTATAAATTAATATTCGAATATAGCTAATTACCGAAAACCCAAACACTGGTTTCAGTTTTCACAGTGCAAAGGTACATAAAAAATATATAGCATGTGTACGACTAAGCAATATTTAACATAAATTGTTCTATTTTCCGCCTAATCGATGAATTTCCAAACCGTTAAATAGGTGTTAAATCATACGTATCAGTTATATAAGTATGCAGACCTCGAGAGACCAGAATTTTGTTTATTTATTGTCTATATTGCCATTGTAATCCCGCAATGCATCATAGAAACTCTGAACATTTTCTATCGGTATCAACGGCGGTATGTCACAGCCGCTCGACAAAATAAAATGCTTTATCCAACAACTCTTTCGTAGCCTTATAAACTTCCTCTGCCGTAGATTGCTTGACCTCCTTCACGGAGTCCAGATTACCCATGACGAGCACATATTCCGGACATGTCTTCAGAGCATCCAACGAAACTGACGATCGACACAAGTATTGAGAAACACGATGGCTACCTTCACTTGTTCTGATGTAGATTCGGAAAATATCTGTCGGACCAGCCCCCTCCCCCACGAATATGTGACTGTAATGGCTGAGATGGTCGGTGGGAAGCATCCACATCGTCCATCTACACCTGCAATGTAATCCTTCCAGAATAGATTGAGGTTACTCAATCGGTCACGACGGTCGCATCATATTCCACGGTCACATCACCATGGAAGGGAGACTGATACCAACAGGTAAGTCCCTTCGGTGTCACGATTTCCAGCGTGTCTCCACCCAGGGCACTCACCTTCCAGTCTGGTGATTCTGACTCAATGCGTCAGTTGGCGGTCCATCCCATGCTCCACGCACACTGGACAGACAACACGGCACAAACCAATGATAAAAATGGCTTTATTGACATATTACAATATCTTTCTCACGTGCTTTTGGCTGCACGCTGATGAGTTTCACTTTGCCACCCTCTATGGCTGCCTCCACCGTCGTGTTCATAGTGGCATGCAAGCGGAAATGTACTTCCCAGTCTTTGGGCCATGCGGGAAACAGCAGAATGCTGTCACCGGTTTCTTGCAGAAGCATGTCCTGAATACCTATCATACCACTGCCACCCCAGTTATGGTCGGGTGACCAGTCAAATCCAGGTCCCCAGAAGGCGGGAAAACGGTACGGTCCGTCCTGCAACTTCAGTTTCAGCAGACGGGCAGCCTCATCGGTAAGTCCCAGGTCTGCCGCCCATATCAGGTCCTGCTTCCATCCCACGTAAGAACGGAACTGCTTGGCATAATTATCATAGAGATAGGTATTACGAGCCACTTCCAGATCTGGTTTCCCCACGCCAAACTGACGCCAAGGGAATACAGGATACAGCATGGTGGATTCAATATTCTTCACATGTTCCCAGTTCTGGGCAGGTGCAATCACTTTGTATCCATCCACCTCACGGAAACTGATATCGGGCAAGGTGGAGATAAAATCTCTGTAACGCTTGATGGCTATGGTGTCGGTACCGCTTTCGGTGAGATAATCCACCAATCCTTCCGCCACCGTTCTGAGGGCTCCAATCGTAGAAGTGGAATTAGTGGTCATCTTGAAAGTCTCGGCACTGCTGCCTGGATATAAAATCAGTTTTCCGTCATCATTCGTGGCAAAGATTCCTCTCTTCTTGGCGATATAACGATAATGTTCATTGAAAAAGTCGAGACAGGAACGGATAAGGGGAATATATGCCTTGATATCAGTCTGGGCATACAGATGACTCTGCAGTGCCATCTCACAGAATTCAAGTGCAGTGTCCCACGTATAAATCAACCAGGCATTATATTGCAATCCGGGGTCAAATCCATCGGGACGCTTCTTGCCGTATTCATCATATTGGGGCAGGCCGAAGTTTTCCAACTGTTCGGTGAAGCAGGCGCCACCATGATGCCAATAGTGCTCGCTGCGTATCTCGGCATTGGGCAATATACGGCGGTAGAACTCAAGTGCCTGTTTCAGGATATCCTCATCACCACTTTTCAGCAGCGGCCAGTACAGCAGCCGCTGGTTCTGTGCAGTATGGGTTCCTCCACCCCACAGACGGAAATCGGGACTGAATACCAGTCCATGATTCACAAAATTGGGATCGAAGGTGAAAAGTCCGCCATTGAATTTGGTAGGCCACTCACTGTAGGCATTGCAACCCATCATATAACGGAACAGGGTGTAATTACGGGAAAGAGCCTGCTGGTCTGATTGACATTCAATGAAACTGCGCTGCCAGAACTGATTCCACCAGTTACGGGTGGCTGTCCGCGCTTTGTTCAGCGGCGGCACCTGCGCTGTCTTCTCCAGTTGTGCCATCCATTGGTTCACAGTGCCCTGGCAGGTTGCCATGATAATCTGCAACTGCAGTGACTTGGCTGTCTTGGTCCGATAGACGAAGGCACGATAGGGCACCTGTTGATATTCACCCATACGGGTGGTTACGTAAGTGAGTCCGTCACCGATGAGTCGTCCGCCGAAAATGAGTCGCCCCAACGGATTATACATCCGTGAAGCCTCAGCGCTCAATCCCTGTTGGCGGACGGTCGCATCAAAGACGGTGGAATCCGGATTGACATGGAAGAAGGTCATCTGATGCAGCTGCGACTGGAGGGAATCGCGACGGGTAAGTGTTCCGTCTGGCACGGCAAACTTATAGGAAGTCTGTCGGCTCTCACGCCCTGTGATGGGATGGTCGGCATAGCGCCAACTCTCATAACTCACCTCAGCCTTCAACTGCTGTCTGCCTGTCATCTCCACATGTACGACGGGTCTGAACACATCCGCCCATATCTGCACGGCACTGCTGCCATCTGTAATCTCCACATAACCGTCTTTCACCACGAGTCTCTGTCGGAAATCCTTCACCGTATTCAGTGCGGGTGTGAGATGGATGCGGAAACGCCCGTTCTTCAGCAGCGTGTTGTTCTCATCGAAAGAACCGCTACGAGACAGATAAAACAGGATGTCGCCATCCTCCACCCATACGTTCATGCCGATGCTTCCACCGCCACAGGGCATAGACTCCGATGAGTTCTTGCTGGCTGATGTCCACACATAATCAGTAGGCTGCGCCATAATACGCATGCCGCAAAAAAGCAATAAAAGTAATATCAATCGTCTTGTCATCTTTTTAGTATCTTAGTTTTTCCTGATTTATTTTTATATTTATAATAACAATATTTCTACCGATTTATTTTATTCTATAATGGAAACAATCCACATTTATACTTCTGGTGCTATATAAGAACGAAGACTGGCTGTCTAACTGCTATACGGACTTCATCCATAATGTAAGTGTCTCTCTACCCTCTTCTTCAAAATTGTTATTCTGACAATATCCCATGAGAAATAAAAAGGGCATCACCGTCTCACGACGCCGATGCCTTAGATGTGTTACCTAACTAATAAATATAATAACTGTGTTTGTACTATAACAAACTAACTAACAAATACGTCTTCACTAATTTTTTCGCTGCAAAGATAATACTTTTTATCTACATCTACATACATCTCGTACGAAATAATTGCAAATTTGTATAAAACTACGAATTATTGAGATAATTTTAATATATCCTCACCTTAAATTACCATTGATATCCGTCTGCACGACTGATACAAAACGATTATTGGCATTACCTGCCAATACATTGGTTAACATGATAGACCCCATATCAATTTTACTATTCCTATTATTCAGTTTCCCTAACGTACCAATACACCTTTAATTAATATATCACGATGTCTCCATAACGATGAACGCTCCATGAATTGTTCTGAATAAAAATGTTCAAAAGCCTCGTCATTGGCGGAGAATACTATAGCACTACCTATCTTGGGAAAAGTAGAAGCATAACCAGTAATATCATTCACCACAGGTAGGTATTAAACATACCGGTTATATGATATTTGGATTGCTTTTTATAGTTCGTCATAGAAACTACCCAAAAGCCACTCAGGCTTTGAATCAGCATCTACTTCCTCTTTTTCTCAATGCATGAGCACAACATTCCCATACAGAGAAATAAGATGCTAATTAAAAGTTTTTTCATATGCCTTTATTTGGTTTCATTTTTTTAGAGTTCTACGATTAGAGGGATTAAGAGTCCGCTAAATTGTTTCGAATGTAAATCAAACTGAAAGCATGGTTAAATGCATACTAATAATATACAAATACCAACGAAAAACGTACAGAAGAAAGGTTTTGCCCCCGTTTTTTTCCACTCTAGGAACAAGTTCTATAAATGGAACTAAAAAAATGATGGGGCAGCAAAAATCGATAAAGAAGTTTGTGCTTCTTGCAGAATTGTTGTACTTTTGCAGCCATGCATTATTTAGGAGAACTGATTTCTATCGGGGTGGCCGTATCATGGACTATCACAGCTATACTGAGTGAATACGCAAGTAAGCAACTGGGGAGTATCACGCTCAACATGCTGCGCATGATATTCACCCTGGCATTTTCTATTATTCTTTTCGTCATCGTACTGGGCAACCCGCTACCAGCCACAGGGTCTACAAAAGCGTACCTATGGATGACATTATCAGGTTTCGTTGGATTCGTAATGTGCGATTACTGTCTGATGAAATGCTATATGATTATCGGTTCCAGATTCGGGCAACTGTTCATGACATTATCCCCCCTGTCGGCTGCCTTCACTGCTTGGATTCTATTGGATCAGGAGATGAAACCGATGAGTATTCTAGCCATGTTCATCACACTAACGGGCATTTTTATTTCTATCCTTGGACGCAGTGACAAACATCTGCTTTCCATCAAGTTACCCCTCAATGGAATATTCTATGCTGCCACAGCTGCTGTGTGTCAGGGCATAGGATTGGTAATCAGTAAAGTGGGACTGAATTACTACGAGACAAGCATGCCAACTGAGGTATTGGCACATACACCATGGATATTGCCTTTCTGTGCCAACTTTTTCAGATGTATCGCCGGCTTGGCTGGCTTTTCGATACTCATGGTATTCAATAGGAGTTTTGGAAGATTGCTGGAGAGTTTCCAACATGCCAAAGTACAAAGTGCGGTAGTTGCAACCACCATCTTCGGACCTTTCGTTGGCGTGGCCTTCTCACTCATGGCAGTACAATATGCACCTGCAGGTATCGCAAGTACTCTTATGGCACTTACACCTATTATTATATTATTACCTGCGCACTTCTTCTTCCATCAGAAGATAACAAAGAAGGGAATTATCGGAGCATGCATCTCAGTATTGGGCGTGGCGCTATTCTTCAATTAGACCCATTTTGGCAGCTGTCTTCCGAAGTAGAGCCATCAGCGGTTCTCGTTCATTGGGAACAGTATTTTCCAAAACGGCATCTTTCATCACTTTCTTCAAATCGCCCACTGCCCTGCCTGGAGTGAGATGGAACATCTCCATGATTTCATCGCCGTCTATGCAAGGTTGAAGCAGACGTTTGTAGTCTTTCTCCTTCAAATCCGTAATTTTCTCACGTACCATCCGAAAATTTTCCAGAAACTGCTTTTTGCGTACTTCATTCTTGCTAGTGATATCGGCCTCACACAGTGTCATCAAGTCATCAATATCATCACCTGCATCATTCACCAACCGGCGAACGGCACTGTCTGTCACTTGTTCATTGGATATGACAATGGGACGCATGTGAAGATCCACCAATTTCTGCACATACTTCATCTTTTGGTCTAAAGGCAGTGAGAGGCGACGGAAGATTACAGGTACTTGCTTGGCACCTACTATATTGTGATTATGGAATGTCCAACCAGCAGTATTTTCCCAACGTTTGGTCTTGGTCTTACCAATATCATGAAGCAAGGCTGCCCAACGCAACCAAAGATTGGGAAATGAACTGACAACATCGACCGTCGGATTTGTTTGCAGCTCTCGCTTAATGACATTTTCCAACACCTCCAGAGTATGGTCAAAATTATTTTTATGTGCTTTCCCATTCTTTTTTTCTACGATATCAAGGGCAGAAAGTTCCGGGAGGATAATCTGCAAAAGTCCTGAACGCTGAAGTAAATCAAAACCAATGCTGGGATGAGGGGCAAGTATTATCTTATTGAGTTCATCCTTTATTCGCTCACCACTCACAATCTTAATGCGGTCAGCCATTCTTTCCAGCGAGAGATAAGTATCTTCTTCTATTTCAAAATTCAACTGGGTGGCAAAACGAATACAACGCATCATACGCAATGGGTCATCACTAAAAGTAATGCCAGGCTCCAATGGAGTTGCAATTATCCGGTCCTCTAAATCATCAAGGCCACCAAATGGGTCAATCAACTTACCAAAATGAGCCTGATTCAAACAAACAGCCATGGCATTGATAGTAAAGTCTCGACGGTTCTGGTCATCCTCAAGAGTACCATCCTCCACAACAGGTTTGCGGGAATCATGGCTATAACTTTCCTTACGAGCACCTACAAATTCCACTTCCATACCGCGAAACTTAACTTGTGCCGTACCGAAATTACGAAATACGGAAAGGTGGGCCTTTTTACCTAACTTCTGCTTCAAAGCACTAGCCACCTGAATCCCACTTCCCACCACTACTACATCGATGTCATTACTGGGCCGCTCCAAGAAAATATCACGGACATAACCACCCACCACATAACATTCTACGCCAAGTGCATCTGCTGCTTCACTAATCTGATGAAAAATGGGTTTGTCGAGAATAAGAGCTAACTCCTCATCACTATATTGCTTCATTAATGTCTATTTTGATGCAAAATTACTTATTATATCTGAAGAAATAAGCAATATGTATGTTAAGAAAATATAATTATCTGGGCGTTTGACTAATAAATTCGTCAATAACTAGTAAATTTGCAAAACTTATTTTAAGAGAAGAAGTGACTGATTATTAATAAAACAAGACATGAACAAAACATTATTTTTACTTTTTTCATTTTGTAGCTTTGCCTCAGTTATATTAGCCGACGACTATAAAGACTTGGAGCCGATGAAGTTACAAGCTACGGATATGACGCCTAAGCTTACACAGAAACAAACTGTCACATTCGAAACAGAAAGCACCCCAGAACAGGACTATCGCATAGAACCGCTTGTAAATAGTTCGGCTACGAAAATCAAGCCACACTATACATTCTTAGGCGACCAGACATGGGCTGGCATACCTGTATTCATAGCTGGAATTATAGCAAAAAGTGAAAAAAAATCGTTTCGCCAAGATTATAACAACACCCATTATAACACCCGTCTGCTCACGTCATTTCACACAGAAATAGACAATTACACACAGTTTGTGCCGATGCTTGCAGCTACTGCGCTCAACCTAAGCGGCTACGAAGGGCGAAGCGATTTTTGGAGATATTTGGCCAGTGGCGTGATGTCATATGGAATTATGGCTGCCATCGTCAACCCCATCAAATACTCCGCAAAGGAAATGAGACCCGACGGAAGTACAGCCAATTCATGGCCTTCCGGACATACCGCAACAGCTTTCGTCAGTGCCACCATTCTACATAAAGAATACGGTCTGACCCGTTCACCATGGTATTCCATTGCTGGCTATGGCATTGCGACTGCTACTGGAGTCATGCGAGTTCTGAACAACCGCCACTGGATAAGTGATGTACTTTCTGGTGCCGGCATCGGTATTCTTTCCACAGAACTTGCTTACGGACTAAGTGACATCATTTTTAAAGACACTCATCTGAAACGTGGTCCACTTGTACAAGATAATGACATTATCAACAATCCCTCTTATTTCAGCGTATATATGGGCATGGGATTCGGTTCCAAAACAATGGATTTCAAAACTACAGACATGGACTATGGCACTGGACCTAACATTGATCTAAAATTTGGAACATCAACCGTTGTTGGTGTTGAAGGTGCCTATTTCTTTAATAAATACGTTGGTATCGGTGGTAGGTTGAGTGTGAAAAGTTCTCCTATCAAGGGATGGAGCGATTTTCTATCTTACGGACGGGAGCGAATGGAAAAAATTGCAGAAGAATACAAGACAACAGATGAGATAAAAAATATCATTACTGATAAAGAGTTTACCATCCAAAGTGACCATCTAACAGAGTTCACTGCTGATGCAGGATTGTACTTCAATATCCCATTGACAAGCCGTCTAGCACTGGGTACCAAAATTCTAGCAGGTCACAGTACCATGCAGTCACTGGAAATTGACGCAAATGTGAAAGGGAAAGTCTACAAAACAGACTATGATGTCACTATCAAGAATGGAGAAATAACCAGTTTTCACTTGAATTCTGTTACAGAAACAGGGGAGACATACGATACTTCTTGGGATTATGTCACTTTAACAGGAAACAACACTGCGACTTATGGTACCGGTATATCCCTCACTTATGCGTATAAAGACAATTACAGCTGGAAACTATTCTGCGATTATGATTATGCCCACAAGACATATACACTAACATTCGATCCAGACAAATGGTCATCCTATGCAATACCAAATGATGGCTTATTGGAACGTATATTTAACATAGGCAACACCCCCGAGGTATACTCCATCAAAAAACACATGCACACTTGGACTGTTGGTGCAGCCTTTACCATATCTTTCTAAAATGGAAATGAAAATAAAAAATATTGTATTTATAATGATTACCTTTGCTGCGTTTTTTAGCTGCAACGGTAATCATACTGGCATAAAGGCTGAAGTAATGTTCGAACAAGCTCAAACTTTATTTGAGCACAAACAATACCAGGCAGCGCTACTCACCATAGATTCCCTGCGACATGCTTATCCCAACGCACTAGAAGTAAGACAGAAAGCACTTACGCTCTATCAAAATATTGCATTGGAACAGGCGCAGTCAGAACTCGCCAAGACTGACTCTGCTTTACAGTCTGTGCAACGCGAATATACGTTACTTGAAAAACAGGTAACTACCGACAAAGCTGCGCTCAAAGCAAATGCCGCAGAACTGAATCAACTGACTGTCACACGCATGAAACGCGACTCACTTCAAGTGCAATTTGACGTGGAATGTGCAAAAATCAAATATATACATAAACGCCAAAAACAATAAAAACACATTATATTTGGTATTCTCAGAGAAATTACGTAATTTTGCAACGTATTTCTATAGAGAATATATGGCAAAACAAAATTTATCTACCAACGAAGAGTTCGAACAGGTGATGGCAGAATGCCGTAGCCTGTTTGAAAAGAAGTTGTATGACTATAAAGCATCATGGCGTATGTTACGTCCATCGTCACTCACTGACCAGCTGTTTATCAAAGCAAAACGCATACGCAGCTTGGAAATCAAAGGTGAGAGTCTAGTGGGTGAAGGTATCAGACCTGAGTTCATTGCACTCATCAACTACGGTATTGTAGGGATGATACAACTGCGTAAGGGATTTGCAGACACAATAGACATGGGCAATGATGATGCCATGAAGCTATATAATGAATATGCAGAAGAATCATTGGAACTGATGAAGCGGAAGAACCATGACTATGATGAGGCATGGCGTTCCATGCGCGTAAGCAGTTATACAGATTTTATTCTCACGAAGATAGAGCGTATCAAGGAGATAGAAAACCATCAAGGGAAGACTGTAGCCAGTGAGGGTATTGATGCCAACTACATGGACATCATCAACTACGCAGTTTTCGGTGTCATAAAACTGAAAGAGGAGTAATGCAAATGATGGAAACGGCGAGAAAGATACTCGTGAACTGCTGCAGACTGATACTTGCTGTCGTTCTCATCTTGTCTGGATTCGTCAAAGCCGTAGATCCACTTGGCACACAATATAAAATACATGACTATGTGACGGCTCTGCACCTACATGCATATGTGGCAGACTGGGCCACATTAACAGTTTCCATCCTTCAATCTGCCTTTGAGTTCGGACTGGGCATACTGCTTCTTTTCGCTATCAGACGGCGACTGGTTTCCAAATTGGTGCTCATTGTCATGCTGGTGATGACACCACTCACATTATGGTTAGCCATCAGCAATCCCATCAGTGATTGTGGATGTTTCGGCGATGCCGTTACGCTTACCAATTGGCAGACTTTCTGGAAAAATGTCATCTTATTGGCAGCGGCAACCATTGTGGTATATAAGCCATTGGATATGATGCGGTTCATTAGTAAAAGCAACCAATGGATAGTCATCAACTATACAGCTGTTTTCATCCTGATTGTCTCAGGGATGGCTCTCTATAATCTGCCACAGTTTGACTTTCGCCCCTACCATATCGGTGCAAATATCCTGAAAGGAATGGAAATACCCAAGGGGGCAAAACAACCGAGATTCGAGACGACTTTCATACTGAAGAAGAACGGAAAGACAAAAGAGTTTACACTGGACAATTATCCTGATTCCACTTGGACTTTTGTTGACAGCAAAACCATACAGACAGAAACTGGTTTTATACCGCCCATACATGACTTCAGTATCACACGGGTGGACAACGACGAAGATATCACTGACAGTATATTACATACGAAAGGATACACATTCCTGCTTATTTCCCCACATCTCGAAACAGCAGATGACAGTCAACTGGATCGCATCAATCTGCTATACGAATATGCGCAAATACATGGATATGGATTCTATTGTCTCACGGCCAGTACACTGAAGGGAATGAATAGGTGGACAGATATAACAGGAGCTGACTATCCCTACTGTACCACAGACGAGACAACACTAAAAACCATGATAAGGAGCAATCCAGGTCTGATGCTTATCAAGCAAGGTACCGTCATCAGGAAATGGAGTCACAATCTATTGCCCGACGAAACAGATTTAAAGCAGCCCCTTGAGAAATGTGAACTGGGTAAAATGCCCGAAGACTCAGTACCCAAGAAGATTCTATCTATCGTGATATGGTTTATCCTTCCTCTCTTTGTACTGACACTCGCTGACAGACTTTGGGCATGGAGCAAATGGATAGAAAAAAAAGAAAAGTCTAACAAAATATATCAACTTTTTAAACGTAAAAGACAAATGAGAAAGAAAATTGTAGCAGGTAACTGGAAGATGAACATGAACCTGCAGGACGGAGTTGCTTTGGCAAAAGAGATCAATGCAGCATTAGTAGCAGACAAGCCAAACTGTGGCGTTATCATCTGCACACCATTCATTCACCTCGCTTCTGTAGCTCAGGTGCTGGATGCCAACATCGTAGGTCTGGGTGCTGAGAACTGCGCAGACAAAGAGAAGGGTGCTTTCACTGGTGAAGTATCTGCAGAGATGGTAAAGAGCACTGGTGCTCAGTACGTAATTCTGGGTCACTCTGAGCGTCGTCAGTACTACAACGAGACTGCAGAGACTCTGAAAGAAAAAGTTCAGCTCGCCCTGAAGAATGGTCTGAAAGTGATCTTCTGTATCGGTGAAACGCTGGAAGAGCGTGAGGCTAACAACCAGAATGCTGTAGTTCTGAAGGAACTCGAAGGTTCTGTTTACAACCTGTCTGCTGAGGAATGGAAGAACATCATCCTGGCTTACGAGCCAATCTGGGCTATCGGTACCGGTAAGACCGCTACTGCAGACCAGGCAGAAGAGATGCTGGCTTACATCCGTAGCACTGTAGCTGACAAATACGGTAAAGATGCTGCTGAAGACACTACAATCCTTTATGGTGGTAGCTGCAAAGCAAGCAATGCTCCGGAACTGTTCAGCAAACCTGACATCGATGGTGGCCTGATTGGTGGTGCTTCTCTGAAGACTGCTGACTTCAAGGGTATCATCGACGCTTGGAAGAAATAAGTTATCGCCCATGAGACGATTGCTCATTATTTTAATTCTGTGTATCGGTACCGTAACAGGTGCTGGTGCACAGAATTTCACTCAGAAGTTGCAACAAAACAAAACTGCGACTGAGGGGGATGTGACTCTGCACCAAAGTGCCGAAATAGATAAACTTGTAAATGGCAACACAGCAAAGTCCACAGATGTCAGGAGAAACACGACACCAGTAAAGAATATTGCGCCACCAGAGAAAAGTAAACCAGTCAAGGAACAACCCAAACATAATACGGGTAATGTAAAACAAGAACAGGTAGCTATTACACCAAGTCATACTGAGCAAGAACATCAACGCACAGAAGCCCATGTGCAGCGCACTGACCCTCAGGATGATGACAGTATGGAACAACCTATCATCGATACGCGCAAGAAAGTAATGCGCCAAAGTTACAAAGTTACTGGATTTCGCGTTCAAGCATACGCAGGTGGCAACACACGTGCTGCCAGGCAACAAGCAGAAACTATAGGAAATAATATAAAAATGAAATATCCTGACCAGCCCATCTATGTGCATTTCTATTCACCAAGATGGATTTGTCGCGTAGGTAACTTCAGGTCGTACGAGGAAGCTCATGCCATGTTGAACAATATCAAAAGAATGGGATACAGACAGGCTACAATCGTAAAAGGAAAAATTAGCGTACAATATTAATAAATATGAATCCAGAATCAGAATTCCGTGAGGGCTTAGATGAGCTCGCAACACACTATCAAGCCATACTGAAACTTTTAGGAGAAGATCCTGAACGCGATGGACTGTTGAAAACTCCAACAAGAGTAGCCAAAGCTATGCAGGTTCTTACCAGAGGTTACACGTTGGATGCCCACAAGGTGCTGACAGATGCACTTTTCAAAGAGGATTACAGTCAGATGGTCATCGTCAAAGACATTGACTTCTTTTCTCTTTGTGAACATCACATGCTACCTTTTTATGGAAAAGTTCACGTAGCTTATATACCAAATGGCTATATTACGGGACTGAGCAAAATCGCTCGCGTTGTGGATATTTTTTCACATCGTCTGCAAGTACAAGAAAGGATGACATTACAAATCAAACAATGTATAGAGGAAACATTACATCCACTAGGTGTGATGGTGGTAGTAGAGGCGAAACACATGTGCATGCAAATGAGGGGAGTGGAAAAACAGAATTCAATAACCACGACCAGTGATTTCTGCGGTGCATTCAATCAAGCAAAAACTCGTCAGGAGTTCATGAACCTGCTCAAAAGCAGAGAATAAGATTTAGATATAAGTATACTATTCTACATTAAAATTATAAGCTATGTATAACCACAGACAAGAATCCTTTAGGACCAAAGAGACACCGATAAGACAGTTCTTCAACAGTTGTCTGGGAAAAATTGTACTTTTCATCGGTTTTATAATTATATTGCTATTCTTCGCATTCATGTCCAAGCCCTCGAAAGGGGAAATGCTGATTATGATCAACGATGGTGTCCACACATGTATAGTAGCAAATAACGAGTCCAAACAAGACGATTTGGATGATGCGGCAAGAAATTTCGGAGCGATTTTTACTGGTCCAAGTGTAACTCCAGATGATCCTTCAATGAAAGAATTCTACAGATACAACCGTATCGAAATATACGACCATCCCCTCTACATGACTGCATATATATTTAATAATGCCAAACCGTCAGGAACAAGAGTAGGTTTCGGTTTCTTCGGTATCGTTTTACCAACTGTAACTTACGATGATTACGTGAGCCATTTAGGTCCGATTCACAAAGGATATAATCGAAAATTAATTAGTAATGACAACTGGTCTGATGACAATCAGAGTTCTGACAATGGAAAAGGTTCTAAAGATAATTCGCAAGATGACGATGGGGGGCAGACTGTGTCAGAATAAAACATGTGTAAGCTGAAACAGAAACTCTGAATTTTATTAAAATGACAGCAGAAGAACAGCAAAAGCAAGACGAACAGTACATGCAGAAAGCCTTGGAAGAGGCAAAGAAGGCTTATGATGATGGCGAGATACCTGTTGGTGCGGTCATTGTAGCAGGTGGAAGAATAATTTCCAGAGCACACAACTTAACGGAGACGCTCTGTGACGTTACGGCCCATGCAGAAATGCAGGCTATCACAATGGCTGCCAATCAATTGGGAGGCAAATATCTCACCGACTGTACACTGTACGTAACCATAGAACCATGCGTGATGTGTGCCGGTGCCATCGGATGGGCGCAGATTCCACGAATTGTTTACGGTGCAGAAGACCCTAAACGGGGATACAATCTTTTGGCACCTAAAGCTTTTCATCCTAAAGCTACAGTCACCGCTGGCATATTAAAGGAAGAGTGCGGTAAGATGATGCGTGACTTTTTCCAGAACAAGAGGTAACAGACTAATATGGCTGCACATAACGAATTAGGCAAATGGGGTGAGGACATTGCGACCACGTATCTTGCAGAGCATGGCCATCAAATCATTGCACGCGACTGGCATTGTGGCAAACGCGACCTGGATATTATTACCATTTACGACAACACGCTCACAATCACCGAGGTTAAAACCAGAAGCAACAACTTTTTCATTGAGCCGGAAGATGCCGTAGACCGCCGAAAAATACATTCTATCAGTATTGCAACCAACGCATTTGTAAAAAAACACAAGATAGACTTGGATATTTCTTTTGATATCATCAGCATCGTAGGCACGAAAGACGATTATCAATTAAGGCACATCCAAAACGCGTTTCTACCATTATAAACTGAAATCGCATGAATAAGGAAACTATAAAATGGATACATCTGGAAGAAACTGACTCCACCAACCAATGGGCTAAAGACAATACGTCAGAGCTGGGAAAAAAAGTAACTGTTGTTTCTACAGATTTCCAGACAGCTGGTAGAGGATGCGGAAAAAACCACTGGGAAAGTGAGAATGGTAAAAATCTGACTTTCAGCATTATCATATACCCTCTACAGGTGAAAGCACAGGAACAATATATCTTGCTGATGGCTGAATCTCTGGCACTCAAAGACTGCCTCAGCAAACTCTGTGAAGGATTCACCATCAAATGGCCCAATGATATTTACTATAAAGACAGCAAGATAAGCGGTACCCTATCAGAATGTACACTGCATGAGGGCATGGTAAGACGCTGCATACTAGGTACAGGGCTCAACGTCAACCAACAGCTATTCACAAGTGACGCACCCAATCCCATATCCATCTACCAGATTATTGGAGCAGAAACTGACCGTAAGAATTTACTCCATCACATACTAGAACAGTTTGAATACTATCATTCACTGCTCAACAGACATGAATATGCAACAATACAGCAACACTATCAGAAATCGTTGTACCGCAAAGATGGAACATATACATACAGAGACAAGGAAGGACTATTCCAAGCGAGTATCGTATGTGTAGAACCGGATGGACACCTTGTTCTGAGAGATAGTGGCGGAAGACAACGAAGGTATGCCTTCAAGGAAGTGCAATTCATCATACCAGAGATAAACAAATAAAATCAATTTATAAAAATATGGCAAAGTATAAAAGAATTCTTCTGAAGCTCAGTGGCGAAAGTCTGATGGGCAAACAGAACTTCGGTATTGATCCCGAAAGATTAGGCGACTACGCCAAGCAGATCAAGGAAATACACGAGATGGGCGTTCAGATAGGTATCGTCATCGGTGGTGGTAATATCTTCCGCGGATTAAGCGGTTCTCAGAAAGGTTTTGACCGTGTTAAGGGCGACCAGATGGGTATGTGTGCTACCGTCATCAATTCGCTGGCTTTGAGCAGCGCTTTGGGAGCAGAGGGCGTAAAGACCAAGGTTCTGACCGCTATACGCATGGAACCCATCGGTGAGTTCTATACCAAATGGAAGGCCATAGAAGCGATGGAAGCAGGTTATGTCTGTATTTTTTCTGCAGGCACTGGCAGTCCTTATTTTACTACAGATACAGGTTCCTCACTTCGCGGTATAGAAATAGAGGCTGATGTGATGCTCAAAGGTACTCGTGTAGACGGTATTTATACCGCTGACCCAGAGAAAGACCCCAAGGCAACGAAGTTCTCAGACATCACTTATGATGAGATTTACACACGGGGGCTGAAAGTGATGGACCTCACTGCCACTACCATGTGCAAGGAAAACAATTTGCCTATTTACGTATTCAACATGGATGTTGTAGGCAATCTAAAGAAAGTAATGAATGGTGAAGGAATAGGCACATTAGTACACAACTAATTCTGCTGATCTACAGTATAAAGAATAAAAAAAGATAGAGGCTAACTATATGAGAAACCTCTATCTTTTTATTTTTCTTCTATGTAATCCACGTATTCCCCTTCATCTTCAGCAAATATCTTACGCTTTGTCTGTCGGGTATCACGCTGATCGATTATTGTCTCTCCACTGGATGTAGACGACTGTTGTTTATTCCCCTGCTCCTGACCTTGCGTTCGTCCTTGATGCCGGGTACCATAGTCATCACCATGGCGGAACTCATACTGCTGCTGACGCTTACCAGTATAATTTCTACTATGCATACTGCTTGTATCCTCACCATCTTCCATACCCATCATCTGCTTAAAGCGGTGAATCCCTTGATGCACTGCCCTAAAAAGAATCATCAAGCCAATAGCAAAGAAGATAAACAGTAATACAACGATGACTAAAATGCCCTTCATCAGCATAACCTATAACTTTTTTGAACTACTATTTTTAAGATATGGTTGCAAGAAAGAGAGGATTACATACCAGGCTATGATAATGGAAAAACCAACTATTCCGAATACCAAGAGCAAAGGTACACATGAGATGACAAAGACATACTTGATTTCATTACCACTCCACCCCCATGTCTTAAACTTGAGGGCAAACATAGGAATCTCGCTCACAAGCAGATAGCAACTGATAAGTACCATCACAATAACGATGATCGGCATATACGGTAAGCGCTCCAGCGTATCCTGACCACCTACAATCAAAGCGCCCCAGAACAAAGCATTTGCAGGAGTCGGCAAACCAATGAATGAAGATGTCTGGCGAGCATCCAGATTAAACTTAGCCAGACGTAAAGCAGAAAAGGCTGCCATCAGAAAAGCTACGTATGCGATACTGCCACCATAAGAAGACAGAGCGCCTGGATAATCTGCAGTAAAAAGGAGGGAGAATATCATCGCAGACGGAGCCACGCCAAATGTCACATCATCTGCCAGAGAATCCAGCTCTTTACCTATTGGTGAAGATACGCCCAGCAATCGGGCACTCATCCCATCAAAGAAATCAAATATGGCACCTATTATAATAAATGCCAGTGCCATCGGATAATTACTTCCTAAAGCATAAACAACAGCGATGCAACCCGATATCAGGTTGCAACACGTAATCATATTTGGAATTTGCTTTTTAATCATTCCCAATCACTTTAAAAACATCCGTATCTGTAGCAGACTGAATTACTTTTTCAGTCGAGCAATAATTGTCTGGTCACCCGTAGTAGACTGTCCCATCTTCACACAGACCTCTGTGCCCAATGGAAGATACACATCCACACGTGAACCTAATTTAATAAAGCCCAAATGCTCATCAATATAGCACTCTTCACCTTCCTTTGCATAAGTCACTATTCGGCGGGCAACTGCACCAGCTATCTGGCGGCAAAGCACCTGACTGCCGTCAGCTGCCTCTATCAGCGTATCAGCACGCTCATTCTCCTCACTGGCCTTAGGCAAAAATGCCTTATGATAATTGCCATTACGATGATTTACAGCCAGCACCTTTCCTTCCACAGGAAACCAGTTGGCATGTACATTGAAAAGACTCATAAAAATGGATATCATCAATCGTTTCTCATGAAAGTACTCATTCTCTTCCACTTCCTCTATCACCACCACTTTACCATCAGCAGGAGCAACCACATCACAGGTCGTGTCACCATTGAAGTAACGGATGGGGCAACGATAAAAGTTAAGTACAATAGCATAAACAAAACCGAATACTACAGAGAAAATCCAAAACGGTAATTTTGAATCACAGGCACGCCACAATATTACAGCAATAGCAACTATCAGCACCATACTATAAAATAGTTGGTCCGTTCCTTCTCTATGTATCCTTATTTTTTTGAGTTTTTTTATTTTTTCTCCCATGGATCAAATCGATTGTTTCGAAATTCATTTGCAAAGATACGTTATTTTTGGTTACCCTACAAACTTTTTACGCTTTTTTTTTGGATATATCAACTTTTCGGTGTAACTTTACACCTCAAAACGCTCAATAATACTAAAAATTATGCAGGATTTCGTACATTTACATGTACACACATACTACTCTATTCTGGACGGACAATCCAGTATACCTCGTCTTGTGGATAAAGCTGTTGCCAATGGCATGAAAGGTATGGCTATTACCGATCACGGAAACATGTTCGGTATTAAGGAATTTCATGACTATTGCAATGATTTGAACAAAAAGCGGAGCAAAGAAGGATTAGAACCTTTTACTCCGATTTTTGGATGTGAAATGTATGTAGCCAGACATGGTCTGAAAGAGAAGAAAGATTCTAAGGCTGACATGAGTGGTTATCACCTGATTGTACTTGCTAAGAACTATCATGGCTATAAGAATCTTATTAAGCTAGTGAGTCATGCATGGGTGGACGGTTATTATATGCGCCCACGTACTGACCGGGCCGAACTGGAAAAGTACCATGAGGACCTGATTATCTGTTCTGCCTGTATTGCCGGTGAAGTTCCTGCAAAGATACTGAAAGGTGATATTGACGGTGCCCGTGAAGCTGTACAATGGTACAAACGCGTATTTGGCGATGACTATTATCTGGAAATCCAGCGACATGAGGTCAAAGATCCTCATATCCGTGCCAACCGTGAAACATTCCCGTTGCAGCAAAAAGCCAATAAAGTATTGCTGGAACTGGCTAAGGAATATAATGTGAAAGTGATATGCAGCAATGATGCTCACTTCGTTGACCAGGAAAATGCGGAAGCCCATGACCACCTGTTATGTCTGTCCACTGGTAAAGATTTGGACGACCCTACCCGTATGTTGTACTCCAAACAGGAATGGTTCAAGACCCGTGAGGAAATGAATGAGATATTCTCAGATGTGCCAGAAGCCCTGGACAATACAATAGAAATTATCAATAAGGTAGAGACTTACAGCATTGAGCATGACCCTATCATGCCTTTCTTCCCTATCCCGGAATCTTTCGGTACAGAAGAAGAGTGGCACAAAAAATTCACCGAACAGCAACTATATGATGAATTCACCAAGGACGAGAATGGAGAAAACCAGGTATCCCCTGAAGAAGGTGAGAAGAAAATTAAGAAACTGGGCGGATATGACAAAATATACCGAATAAAATTCGAAGCCGATTATCTAGCAGAACTGGCTTATAGAGGAGCCAAAAAGAGATATGGTGATCCAATACCAACGGAAGTGGAAGACCGTGTACGATTTGAATTACACGTAATGAAGACCATGGGTTTCCCTGGTTACTTTCTTATCGTACAGGACTTTATCAATTCTGCCAGAGATGAACTGGGCGTCATGGTCGGACCTGGCCGTGGTTCAGCTGCCGGTTCCGTGGTAGCCTATTGCTTAGGTATCACCAAGATAGACCCTTTGAAATATGATTTGCTGTTCGAGCGTTTCTTGAACCCTGACCGTATTTCATTGCCTGATATTGATACCGACTTTGACGATGACGGCCGTGGTAAAGTGCTGAAATGGGTAATGGACAAATATGGCCACGAAAACTGTGCGCATATTATTACTTATGGAAGTATGGCCACAAAAAACTCCATCAAGGATGTTGCCCGTGTGGAAAAACTGCCTTTGGCAGAGTCTAATGCACTCTGCAAGGCCATCCCGGACCGCCTGCCTGACGGAATGAAGATGAACCTGACCAATGCCATCAAGTGCACACCTGAATTGCGCGATGCTGAGGCATCCAGTGACCCTCGTCTGTCAAATACCATCAAATATGCCAAGATGCTGGAGGGTACTGTCCGCGGTACAGGCATTCATGCCTGCGGTTTTATCATCTGCCGTGACCCTATCAGTGACTGGGTACCTGTATCCACTGCCGATGACCCTGATTTCAAGAACACCAAGACCAACTGTACGCAGTATGATGGTCACGTGATTGAATCTACCGGACTTATCAAGATGGACTTCTTGGGACTTAAGACATTGTCGGAGTTAAAGGAGGCCGTTTTGAATATCAAGCGAACCTGTGGTGTAGATGTGGATTTGGATACCATCCCTATTGATGACGAGAAAACTTACAAACTCTATCAGGAGGGGCGCACCATCGGTACTTTCCAGTTTGAGTCAGCCGGTATGCAGAAGTATCTGCGTGAGCTCCAACCTACGGTATTCGAGGATTTGATAGCCATGAATGCCCTTTATCGTCCGGGACCAATGGATTATATCCCGTCGTTCATTGCCAGAAAGACTGGTAAGGAACCTATTGCTTATGACATTCCCTGCATGGAAAAATATCTTAAGGACACTTACGGTATTACGGTATATCAGGAGCAAGTCATGTTGCTCTCCCGCCAGTTGGCCAACTTCACCCGCGGTCAGAGCGATGCACTGCGTAAAGCCATGGGAAAAAAGAAGAAAGCCATCGTTGACCAAATGAAACCTATGTTTATAGAAGGTGGACGAAAAAATGGTCACGACCCGAAAGTACTGGAGAAGATATGGGCTGACTGGGAGAAGTTTGCCTCTTATGCATTCAATAAGTCCCACGCTGCCTGCTACTCATGGGTAGCCTTCCAGACTGCCTATCTCAAAGCCAACTATCCGGCGGAATATATGGCTGCCATCATGACACGCCGCAAGGATGACATCAAGGAAATCACGAAGCTGATGGATGAATGTAAGTCAATGGGAATCAGTACATTGGGTCCTGATGTGAATGAGAGTTATGAGAAGTTCGGTGTAAACCAGAAAGGTGAGATTCGTTTCGGACTGGCTGCTATCAAAGGTATGGGAAGTGCTGCAGCTGAAGCCATCATCCAGGAGCGTGAAAAGAATGGTACATTCAAGGACGTCTTCGATTTCGCCCAACGTATCAATATGGCTGCCGTTAACAGGAAGGCATTCGAAAGTCTTGCACTCAGTGGCGGTTTTGACGGATTCGGACAGATGAGGCGAGAGGACTTCTTTGCGGAAAATGCCAAAGGAGAGGTCTTCCTCGATACACTTGTGAGATATGGACAAACTTATCAAACGGAAGCTGCTTCCATGCGGAATTCTCTTTTCGGTGGTGACAATGAGGTAGAAATAGCTACGCCTCCCATCATCAAGGCGGAACCATGGAGTGACATCGAACGTCTAAACAAGGAACGCGAATTGGTAGGTATCTATCTTTCCGCCCATCCGCTGGATGAATATAAGATTGTGCTTGATAACCTCTGCAATACGAAATGTGCCGAATTGGCAGACATTTCCTTACTCAAAGACCGTGAAGACGTCATCATCGGCGGTATTGTCACGGGCATCAAGTCCAAGTTTACCAAGAAAGGGACTCCCTGTGGATTCATTACAATAGAAGATTTTGATGGTTCCGGTGAACTGGCTTTCTTCGGTGAGGATTGGGGAAAATGGAACGGTATGTTCAAAGAAGGTACCACCGTATACATCACTGCCAAATGCCAGCAACGTTTCCGCGACAGCAACATGTATGACCTGAAAGTTGGAAACATAGAATACCTGCAGACCATCAAGGAAAAATCCATTGACCACGTCACTATCTCACTGAAGACAGATATCATCAATGAGCAAATCGTGAATGAACTCACAGAAATTATTGATGAGAATCCCGGCAACACTCAGTTATTCTTCCAGTTACACGATTCACAGGGCACCAGCCATGTACTCCTGCGCAGCAAAAACAAACGGGTAGACCTAAAAAGGTCACTCATACATTTCATTGAAGAGCAACCTGCATTGGATTACAAAATTAATTAGTATGACTTTGGCACAGTATTTGCCCTCTTTCTGATAGAATGGCGCATTCATATAAATGATTATGTGACACAAAAAAATATAAATATAACAATTTAAAAGAACAAAGAAATGGAAGTTACAATCACTAATGAGAATTTCGAGAGTTTGAAGAATGGTGCACTACCATTAGTAGTGGATTTTTGGGCTACATGGTGCGGTCCTTGCCGTATGATTGCGCCCATCATCGAGGAGCTCGCCAAAGAATACGACGGTAAAATTACCGTAGGCAAGTGCGATGTTGAGGAAAATGAGGACATCTCCGTAGAATTCGGAATCCGTAACATCCCTACCATTCTCTTTATCAAGAACGGCCAGGTAGTCGACAAAATTGTTGGGGCCGTTTCCAAAACAAAGATTGAAGAGAAATTTAAATCTCTCTTAGCATGAAATCGGATTTAGGCCTGGAGGAAGAACTCCGTCTGGATGCTGAAGAAGATCAGCGTGAAGTGGAATATATCTTAAAGCACCTCTCCGCTGAACTTCAGGATAAATACAACAGCAATGATATCTATTTCATGCTGGATGCCATTGTGGAATATTACTATTCCAGTGGTGTGCTCGACAGCAATGATGAATATGTAGACATCGACCTTCAGAAGGTAGCTGAATACGTCTGCAAGAAAGCCAAGGATGAGCACCAATCCTCCAATTATGACCCTGATGATGTTTTCTTCGTGGTACAAGCCGACATGGACTTCCAGGAAGAAAGCCTATAGACCTAGATTCTTAAATCATATCAAGACAGCGAGAGCCTATCCCCCGTGGGGTTAGGCTCTTACTGTTCTGCCTCCGTCGGCAGTTTCCTCCACCGTCACCTTCATGGCGTCTTCCGGCAATAGTTCTTCGATGAGTTCCGGCCATTCAATGAAGCAGTTATTGCCACTATAGAAGTAGTCCTCATAACCCATATCATACACTTCCTCCAACTTCTTGATACGATAGAAGTCGAAGTGATAGATAGGTTCACCGGTCGTTTCGCGCTGATATTCATTCACGATGGCAAACGTAGGTGATGTGATTACATCATTTACGCCCAACTCTTCACATATAGCTTTGATGAAGGTAGTTTTGCCTGCACCCATTTTACCATAGAAGGCAAATACATGCGTACTGCCCATCTGCGCGATAAACTCTTTTGCTGCCTCACGGATATTGTCGAGGCTATCAATTCTGATTTCCATTGCTTTTGATTTTTATCTTTTCTTACCTGTCATCGTAACGACAGGTATTAACATTTCTTCCATTGAGATACCTCCATGCTGGAAGGTATTCTTGTAATAGCTCACGTAATAATTGTAGTTGTTGGGGTAAGCAAAGAAGCTGTCGCCCGTAGCAAACACGTAACTGGTGGAGATATTCGGCGCAGGCAACTGAGCTTTCTGGGGTTCTTTAATGGTAAAGAGGTCTTTGTCATTATAGGCCAGATTCTTGCCCAACTTGTATCGCAGGTTGGTATTGGTATTGCGGTCACCCACAATCTTAATCGGTTTATTGGCACGTATGCTGCCATGATCGGTAGTTATCACTACCTTGCAGTCGGTCTGCGCCAGCATCTTAAACAGATCAGCAATGACAGAATGGCGGAACCAACTTAAGGTGATGGAGCGATAGGCACTCTCGTTATTAGCCAATTCGCGCACCATCTTCGATTCAGTTCTAGCATGCGACAGCATATCAATGAAATTGAATACCACCACATTCAGGTCATTCTTCTCTATCTGCTTCAACTGCTGCATAAACTTGTCTGCATCCGTGGAATTGTTTATCTTATTATAGGAGAAGGTATTTTTCCGTCGATAGCGTTCTAACTGAGTCTGAATCAGTGGACCTTCATTTAGATTTTTGCCTTCTTCTTCATCCTCATCTACCCAAAGGTCAGGAAACATTTTAGCTATCTGCGTAGGCATCAGACCACTGAATATGGCATTACGTGCATATTGAGTAGCTGTAGGCAAAATGCTGCAATATAATTCTTCGTCTATATCAAACAGATCACCTATCTCATGAGCCAACATGCGCCATTGGTCATAACGGAAATTATCCATAACAATTAGAAACACCTTATTGCCATCATTTAGCAGGGGGAAGAGTTTCGTCTTGAATATCTCAGGTGACATCAGAGGATGTCCGTCATGTGACGTGGGTGCCAGTGCCTCTACCCAACTCATATAATGAGTCTTGATGAATTTGGCAAAGCCGATATTGGCCTCTTCCTTCTGCATCTTCAGCATCTCCGTCATGGAACTGTCTGTAGAACTCAGTTCCAATTCCCAGTGTACCAACTTCTTATACACATCCACCCAGTCCTCAAAAGTCCTGCAGTCCATGATTTGCATAGCTATCTGTTGGAAGTTCTGCTGATATCCGCTCTGCGTCACTTCCGTTTCTATCTCTTTGCGATGTATATTCTTCTTCAATGTCAGGAGTATCTGATTAGGATTCACCGGTTTTATCAGATAATCAGCTATCTTCTGTCCGATGGCCTGGTCCATGATATTCTCCTCTTCACTCTTGGTCACCATCACCACAGGCACTGCAGGCAATATCTCCTTGATTTGCTGCAATGTTTCCAGACCGCTCAGACCCGGCATCTGCTCATCGAGCAGCACCAGGTCAAAGTTATGCTCCCTACACTGGTCTATGGCATCAGTGCCATTGCTGACAGTGATTACCTCATAACCTTTCTTTTCCAGAAAGATGAGATGTGCCTTCAGCAGTTCTATCTCATCGTCTGCCCAAAGTAATAATCCGTTGCTCATCTGTAAAAGTCCTCATCAAAATCGAATCCGCCTACGTCCTGTTGCTGGGATTTCTGCGTATTCTTATTAGTATTTGTTACCGGCTTTTTTGTTGTAGTCGGTTGTTGGTTCTGTTGTTTTGTTAGAGTCGCCTTCACTGGCTGATTTTTTTTACTCCCCACTGTCGATTTAGTCGGCAACATTGCTGACTTTTCCGGCATTGTTGTAGGTTTTGCTGGTACTGTTGCTGACTTTCCAGCATCTCCTTGTTGGACAGGTACAGGTTTATCAAAGAGCGAAGGCTCGTCGACCTGCTTCGTCCTTGTATTCTGTATCGGCGTCTTGGTATCAAAGAGTGAAGGTTGCTCCGTTGACTTCTTTGTCGTATCTTGAATAGGTGCCTTGGTGTCAAAGAGTGAAGGCTGATCAGTTGCCGATTGCTTTGTCGGTTGCTGAACAGGAGCCTTTCCATCAAAAAGTGACGGCTGGTCCTTACCCGTTGGTTGCTTCGTTCCTTTCTGCACAGGAGGAGCGCCATTAAATAAGGATGGCTCATCTCCTGATTGCTGCCCATTCTTCGGATTTCCGCCGTTAAAATTACCATCAACACCGTTTTCTCCCTGATTTCCGTCAGACTCTGTTTCCGGCTCTGCCATCTTTTCCGTAGTCACACTCTCAGGCATGGTCAACAGCGGTTCACTGGTCACACGTAAAGGAGCAAATTTCTGATCGAAGAACTTTTCATATTCTGCGTAACTATATTTGGTACCCAGCAACTTCAGATTGTCTTCACTGATGATAATACGATGACAGCCAACTAATTTGCGGGCGAGATTTTTGTCACTGTATAACTGACGTACATATTGCAAAGCCTCATCATAGTTCAGAAATCCACTGACCATCATTCTGTTCAGGCCATTGTCTTCATCTACAGTCAAGTCAAAGTTACGCACCATAAAATTACTGAAGTTATAACGAGCCAACTCAAAGAGCAGTTGATTCTGGTTTACAGAATCAGGCTGATAGGCCAGCATGAATATAAAGTTCACATTACGGTCATTGCTCAGCGTATCATTAGCAGTACTGTCACTTGTTGCGGCATCCATGGCACGACGTGACCACACGTCGCCCAGATCAAACTTGCCGCCGTATAGTTTCCGCCCTTTCTGTACACCCTTGACTATCATACCTGCCAGCTCCGTCACTTCGCTCTGCGGGTATTTCTCCACCACTTCTTTCAGGTCAGTGAGACATCCGGCAGGATCACCTGCATTCAGTTTGGTCAGTCCCTCTATGAAGATAAACTTGGCACGGTTTTCACCCAATGGGAATCTGTTCTTGGAAACGAGCGTATTACCTACCACCTCAGTCAGTCGGTCAGCCTTGAAGGCATCATAAGTGGCAGCATAGAGTGAATCCTCTATATGCACACCAAACCTGGCATTATCTTTGAAGTAAGGATCATTTAATAAGGTAGTCCATTCACTTTGCGGATAACCGTCACGCAACATCGCCAGACAATGGTCAGCCTCTGTCATTCTCCCCTCCCGTGCATAGAGCAGATACAGATGATACCAAGCCTCATCCATTTTCTCATAGTCGGTATAATTGGACGTAAGACGCACCAAACTCTTTTCGCCCAAATGCAGGTTATCCAGTTTATCCTTGAAAATAACACCAGAGTTAAACAGACCGTCTTTTATCAGATTGTCGCTAGCCACCTTCTGCTCATCAGTAAAAGGTATCTGTGCCATATAATATTCTCGCTTATGCGGGTCCAGTGCGGAAGTATCAGCGGCAGCAGAATCCTTCTTGACCTTGTCCTTCTGCTCATCAGCACCTGTCTGTGCTGTGCTGTCGGTCTGTTGGTCGGCACTCTGTCCCTGCAGACTGACCACCGTTTTGTTCACACGCTGCCAGTTATCCACATTTTCGCGCTTGCCCCACTGACGCTGGAAAGCCGCTTTACCTTGAGACACTGCGGTAGGATTATAGAAGTACCATGCCCCGTTCGTTTGGGTAGTCGTAGTGGTAGTCTTGCGCTGGTTGTTCATTCTGTTGCCTATGGCACCCTGTTGTTGCAGCGTCTTTTCTGCATTAGCCTCCTGGGCAGCACGTTTTTCTTCCTTTTCTTTCTTCTTCAGTGCATCTATCACTCGGTCAATCGCCTTGTTGCGGTCAGCCTCATTCATCTTGGCAAGTACCTGCAGAGAATCCTGCAACTGTACGGCATCGGTATATGGCACCAGTTCATCCAGCACCTTGGAGCGCTGCGACAGCTGTTCATAATCATCACGCTCCTTATCCAGCAAACCTATTGCCTCACCGTAACATCGTTTGGCATCACTGTATTTCTCTTTTGCCCAGTACAGATTACCCAGATTGAGCAACAGCACACCTTTCTCTATACCACTGCGAGTAGCCTTCTTGTTTCCTTCCTCATAAGCGGCTATAGCATGTAGTGTATCGCGGTCAGCCAGATAGATGTTTCCGATGGCATAATATACTTGATCCAGATAATCTTTGTTGTTGTCCGACCGCGCCATTCTCCGCAATTTGCTTACCATCTGCTTGGCATGACCTTTAGCCATTACCTCCGTCTGAGCTATATGTGCATTGAATTCCAGTTCGTAGGGAGGATTCAGCCGTACCACATGCTTGAAGGATTTGTAAGCATCTTCACGGTTGCCCAGATGACTCTGCAACTGTCCCAGCAGATACCATTCCCGGGCTTTCTGTTTCTTGCGATGCTCATGCTTGATTACCTTACGCAGATATTTCACTGCTTCAGAATATTGCTTGTTGTGGATATAATAGTCAGCATAAGTATAATCCCAGTCAGCCACAGCACGGTAATCCATGGTATCGCGCTTCATCTTATTGATTACGTCCTCTGCATCATAGAGCCAGTCCAGCTCCGTATAACTCTTGGCGAGCCATGCACGGGCTATACCATTGATGGCAGGTTGAGTGCTGTAAAGTCTCGACATATAGGAGAATGTGGCGGCAGCTTCCTCAAACTGTCCTTTCTGGAACTGCGCCTTACCCATCAGCAGCCATGCCCGCCACAGGAATGGATTATACTCCCTGCGGTTCAGCCACTCTATGTCCTTCGTAGTCTTACGGCGGTTTTTAGTCCATTCGGGTCTGCGCTTGATACTGTGCTGCTTGATGGCTTTCTCCATCTTCTCTATTGCACGGTCAAAGTTGCCGCCGCCTAATGTCTTACTAGCCTTGTTGCTCACCGTATAGAGCGGAATGGTCTCCGTAAAATTGTCTTTATTGCCGTTCTCCTTTTCCTGTGCTCCATCTATAAAAGCCTGAGAACCATTAAAGTAGGTATTATATCGCGCATTAAACGATTGCCACCAGCGACTCCGGGCCGTGTTGCTTGAAGTAGAGCAACCGACCAAGATGATAAGAATCACCACTGACGAGATAAGTTTTCGTATGCGCATTTATCTTTTTAACTGATTGGATAGTGATTTTATTGTCCTCATGAGGGCATAAATAAGTATGGACACGAAGATGACACAGGCACCCGAAGGCACATTCAGCCAGTAAGATACAAATAGCCCCGCCATACAGTCGATGCATCCGAAGAGGATACTCCAACCTATCATGCGCTGGAAACGGTAAGTAAACAGATTGGCTGTCATCTGCGGTATAGTAAGTAGACTGATGGCCAGCACGATGCCCACCATTCTCAATGTGGATACGATGGTAACTGCTATCAGCGCCATCATCATATATTCTATGACCGCAACGGACTGATGCTGCGAACGGGCAAACACGGGGTCGAATGCCACCCCGATGATGGTGCTCATCAGCAGTCGGAAGAATACGGCGGTAAATAGTGCCAATCCCGCAAGCAGCCACAGGTCGGCACTGCTTATGGTCAATATATTGCCAAAGAGATAGGAAGACAGGTCCGTCATAAATCCAGGTGTAAGGAAACAGCAGATGATGCCGATGCTCATACCGAAAGTCCAGAACAGGGCGATAGCAGAATCCTCACGCACCTCAGCACGACCGGACATCCACTGGATACCGAATGCGGAAAGCACGGAGAACACGAGTGCGGAGAGAATGGGATTGATGCCGAAGTACACACCCAGTCCGATGCCGCCGAATGAAGCATGAGTAAGTCCACCGCTGATAAGTACCAGACGACGGGTAACAATATACGTACCCACGATACCGCACACAATACTCGCCAGCAAACTGCCAATCAGTGCATTCTGAAAAAAAGCATATTGTAATATCTCCATGAATTCCTTTCCTAATCGTTATTCCATCAGCATCACCGCCTCATCCTTGATTTGGTCGGGCATGGCTATCTGCCGGAGTATCAAGCTGCGGTTCCATCCCTTCACCTCATCGGGGCGCATGGTCTCCATCACTTCCCGGAACTGCTCAGCCTCTTCATCGGTATAACTGTCGGCAGTTCTGCCTTTGTACCGATCCAGTTCCTCATCATCGTAATATTCTATCTGTTGGGTAGCAGCCTCCATCATGCACTCCTGTTCACACTTGTCATTGTCACCCGTACAGGTTGCACAAGTCTGCTTCGTCACGATAGGAGGTTCTTCATCCCCACTGTTGGTCAACAAATGAGCGATGGCCAGCACGATGCCGAGCACGATGATAGCGACAACCAATATCCACATAATTCTATTCTCTATTGATTCTTATTACGATATCTCTTCAATGATAAAACCTGCCTGTTTCAAGTCCTCCCAATAATGTGGGTACGACTTAGTCACCACCTGGGCGTCATTGATGATCAGACCGGGAAACAGGAAAGCTGCCGGAGCAAAAGCCAATGCCATTCGATGGTCCTCATATGTATGGATACCCTCCTGCCAATGGGGTTCACAGCGCTCGCCATCCCACATCAGTTCACTGCCGTTTCTGTCATTCACCACATATCCCAACTTGTTCATTTCCTCCTTCAGTGCTTCTATGCGGTCAGTCTCCTTGATTTTCAGTGTTGACAGTCCGGTAAAGTGGAACTTCACGTTCATCAGTGCACAAGCTACCACAAAAGTCTGTGCCAAGTCGGGCGTATTCACAAAGTCATACTCCAGTTTAGGCACACAGTGACGGGTTCTCTTCAGTTTCACCTTCATGGGCACCCCCTGCTGCCTGCGTTCAAATTCCGTCTTGATACCCAGCAAACTGAAGATATAGCGAACTCCAGAATCACCCTGACAGGAACCGTCCATCAGTCCCGTGAGCACCATCTCGTCCATATCGCAGGCACCCAATGCCATCATCTCATACCAGTAAGAGGCTGCACTCCAGTCATTTTCTATCGTGTAACTCCTGTCAGTATATGGCTGCGGCTTCACCGTAATGGTATCGATATCCGTCCATTCCGCCAAAGCGCCGAATTCACGCATCGTAGTGAGAGTCAAGTCGATATAAGGGCGTGAAATCACGTCGCCAGTAAGTCTCAGCGTCAAGCCGTCCTTCAGTCTCGGTCCTATCATCAGCAGTGCCGATATATATTGTGAACTAATATTGCCGGGCACTTCCAGCAGTCCGCCGTCCAGTGCCTTACCCTTGATACGCAGTGGCGGGAAGCCTTCTTCTCCCTCATAGCTTATGTCGGCGCCCAGATAGCGCAGAGCATCCACCAGTACCGCTATGGGTCTGTGCTTCATACGGTCAGTGCCCGTCAGCACATGTTGCCCGGGAGTCACCGCCAGATAAGCCGTCATAAACCGCATGGCAGTACCCGCAGCCTTGATGTCTATCACCTCTGGCATGTCGCGCAGAGCTCGCAGTATCACCACCGTATCATCACAGTCAGAGAGATTCTGAGGCATCTGTTTACCACCCGCCAAGGCATGGATAACCAGAGCACGATTGCCGATGCTTTTAGAAGCGGGCAAATCTATTGTGGCATTCAACTGGCGTGGAGCCGTTATCTTATATCGCATATTCTTTATTTACTTATAAGTAAGGAGTAAATGTATACTCATTGAACATGCAAAGGTAGCATTTTCTTTTGAATTATGGAAAGAAATACGATACAAAGGCCATTAAATTCGAAAAAATTATCTATCTTTGCACCGTCATTTCGTACGCCCTGATAGTTAAATGGATATAACAAGGCTCTCCTAAAGCTTAGTTTCGAGTTCGATTCTCGATCGGGGTACGAAGAAAAAGGGCAAAAAAAGTACAGCAAAAATTTGGTATTTTCATTATTTCGCAGTACCTTTGCATCCGCAAACAAAAATTGGGACGGGATTTAGCGCAGTTGGTAGCGCACGCGTCTGGGGGGCGTGAGGTCGCTGGTTCGAGTCCAGTAATCCCGACTTCAAATCAGAGGAGCTGATAATCTAACGATTGTCAGCTCCTCTGATTTTGATATGGACGAAAGGTATGAAAGGGTTTCGCCAAGAATATGTTTCATTCATAACCAATAGTCAAGCGGGCGCTCCCTGATGGGAACGCCCGCTTGATGGATATGATATCTTTATTTGACAAGTACCACAAGATATTTGCTGGTACTCCAGAATACCTGCGGATTGGTAATGCGCAATACAAACTGCTTGTTGAGATCACGCTGAAGCGTGTAACTGCCTGCCGGATGGGAAGTGAGCAACCTGGCTGAACGGGAATACAGTTTGATTTCCTTATCTATACGGATATCTATCTTGGTGAAGTACTCACGATTGAAACTGGACTGGAGTACCTGCCCTCTTTCCAATATATGCTGCTCCTTCAGTTCACTCTTGGTACCGAATACAAACCAGGCTGTGTTCAGTTGCTTATCCTGCACACTGATGGTCTCTGTCTTCTGGGCACTTTCCTGTGTCAGATTGTCCACATTGGTATTCAAACCGGTAATCTGTGCATCCAACTCATTGATATGGATATCCTTGGCTGCCAGTTCGGCACGCAGTTCCTCCAGTTGTTGGGTCTTCTCGGCCAACTGCTTGGTCAGATTGTCGATTGTGCGCTTGAGTTGATCGCTGGTGAAGGAGCTTTCACGCAACTGTTGTCTCAACTTATTGATGAGTTCGCGATTCTGCTGCATCGTGGACTGGATAAACTGTATATTCTCGCGGATACGATCGGCACTGTTGGCACCTTCACCATCTTTGGCGATACTCACACGATCCTCAGCCTCATTGATCTGGCGGAAGCCCTCCTCAATATCATTGAGTGTACCCATCATATCATTGAGTTCATTATTCTTCTGAGCGATAATCTGGTTCAGAGAGTCACGCTGCTCCACGACGACGGCTTTATCTACTTTCGGCTTATCCTGCTTACAGCCCATTAGCGTCATGGCACAAAGGCCAAACAATATTAGTTTCTTCATATATCTCTACGTTTGGTTTTTGATTCTTTTACGGGTTCAGCCCCGGCAAGGATCATCACAATCTCCCCACGCGGCTCTGTCTCCGTGAAATGTGCAATCACCTCAGCCAATGTACCGCGCACACTTTCCTCATGCACCTTGGATATCTCACGGCAGACACTTACTTGACGGTCGGGACCATAGACATCAGCAAACTGCTGCAGGGTTTTAAGCAGACGGTAAGGCGACTCATAGAATATCATCGTGCGCTCCTCTGTGCGGAGTGCCTCGAGTTTAGTCTGCCTTCCCTTCTTGGGCGGCAAAAATCCTTCAAATGCAAAACGGTCGCATGGCAGACCACTGGATACCAATGCCGGTACAAAAGCGGTGGCTCCTGGCAGACACTGTACTTCCACACCTGCACGGACGGCCTCGCGAACCAAGAAGAAACCTGGGTCGCTGATACCTGGTGTACCCGCATCACTGATAAGTGCTATGGTCTGACCAGCACGAAGACGATCGACGATACCGGCGGAAGTGCCGTGCTCATTAAACTTATGATGAGACATGAGATGATTCTGAATCTCATAATGTTTCAGGAGGATGCCCGATGTACGTGTATCCTCAGCCAGCACCATGTCTGCTTCCTTCAGAATGCGGACGGCGCGGAATGTCATATCCTCCAGGTTACCCACCGGAGTCGGTACTATATATAATGTGCCCATTTCTCCACAAATGTAGGAAAATAATGTGGACGGGCAAAATATCAGTCAATATATTTACATTTTTTAAAGTTATTACTTTGTACTTATATTATTTTGTTGTAACTTTGCATTCAGTATGAACAACAATTTAACGGGAGAAGCACACCGCCCCGGAAGAATAGAAGTAGTGTGCGGTTCAATGTTCTCGGGAAAAACCGAAGAACTAATCAGACGTATGCGGCGCGCCAAGTTTGCCAAGCAGCGGGTGGAGATATTCAAACCCACGATGGACACACGCTACTCACAGGAAGACGTGGTGAGCCACGATAAACATGTAATCAAATCCACCCCGGTAAGTTCTTCGGCTCTGGTGCTCAAGAAAGCCAAGAATATCGATGTGGTGGGCATCGACGAAGCTCAGTTTTTTGACAGCGGGCTGGTGGATGTATGTAATCAACTGGCCTACCGCGGCGTAAGGGTTATCATCGCCGGATTGGACATGGACTTCAAGGGTGTTCCCTTCGGACCAATTCCTGCCCTATGCGCCATCGCCGACGAAGTGACTAAGGTACACGCCATCTGCGTGAAATGCGGTAATCTGGCTTACGTGAGTCACCGCACCGTGCAGGACAAGGAACTGGTATTGCTGGGAGAAACCCATGAATACGAGCCACTCTGCCGGGAATGTTACCAGAAGGCACTGGGAGAAGAAAAAGAGAACCAATAAAACATAACAAATATGCTGGAAGAAAAAATCACATTCGACAAGTTCATCAGATGGTCGCTTATCGCGCTACTGGTACTGAGTATTTTCGGTATCGTGAATTACCTGAGCAGTGTACTACTGCCATTTTTTA
>DAIRCP010000009.1:0-33336 GCA_036796635.1 Prevotella sp.
AATGATTCTAATAATAGATGATGATAATTCCATCCGTACATCGCTCTCATTCATGTTGAAGCGGGCTAAGTATGAGACGATGGCTGTGGCTTCGCCCAAAGAAGCAATTGCTATCGTAAGGGATGCAGCCCCCGAACTGATACTGATGGATATGAACTTCTCCCTCTCTACATCCGGCGACGAGGGACTCACACTGCTACGACAGGTGAAGATATTCCAGCCTCATGTGCCTGTGATACTGATGACTGCATGGGGCAGTATCGAACTGGCCGTGAAGGGGATGAAGGCGGGTGCCTTCGACTTTATCACCAAACCATGGAATAATGCCATGCTGCTGCAGCGTATAGAGACCGCGCTGGAACTGACCGAACAGCAGGGGAGTGCTTATGCTGATAATCGCGGGGGAGGTAATGTCCATGCATCCTCCTCTTCGGCATCGTCTGTATCATCTTCTTCCTCTGAATCCGTGGAGGCATTCGACCGTTCTTTCATTATAGGAAAGAGCCAAGGACTGCTGGATGTGCTGGATGTGGTGAAGCGGGTGGCACGGACCAATGCATCGGTGCTGATTACAGGTGAGAGCGGAACGGGAAAGGAACTGATAGCTGAGGCGCTGCACCGTAACAGTCTGCGCCGACAGCAAAATTTTGTGAAGGTGAATCTGGGCGGTATCTCGCAGTCTCTGTTTGAAAGCGAGATGTTCGGACACAAGAAAGGCGCATTTACGGATGCGTCTGCTGACCGTGCCGGAAGATTTGAACTGGCTGATAAGGGCACTATCTTCCTGGATGAGATAGGTGACCTGGACATCAGCAGTCAGGTGAAACTATTGAGGGTGCTGCAGGACCAGACGTTTGAACCGCTGGGCGACAGTAAGACCCATAAAGTGGATGTGCGTGTGGTATCTGCCACCAATGCCAATCTGCAGGAGCGTATCAACGACCATACTTTCCGTGAGGATCTATTTTACCGTATCAATCTGATTACGGTGCATCTTCCTGCCCTCCGTGAGCGCAGGGAAGATATCCCCCTGCTGGCGAATTTCTTCGCAGGGAAGCAATGTGAGGCTAACCGCTTGCAGCAGGTGGAATTCTCATCGGATGCCATGTCGCTTCTCACGCGTCTGCCCTATTCGGGTAATATCCGCGAACTGAAAAATCTGATAGACCGTACTATCCTCATCAGCAACAAACCGCGGATAGATGCTGCGGATATAGAGCAGCAGATGAGTATGAATCCGCAGGTCTACTCCGATGATGCCAAGGTGGGTAGTAACGGTCTTACGCTGGACGACATGGAGCGCAACAGTATCATTGCCTCGCTCAAGCGGAATGGATATAATCTCAGTCATGTGGCACAGGACCTGGGGCTGAGCAGGGCTGCGCTTTACAGACGACTGGATAAGTTTGGTATAGACTATAAACCACAGTGATATATGAAAAAATAAGTGACTGTGGATAATTATTGAAATCAATAATCAAGATAAAAGATGAGATTACGTGGATGGTTTATTATCTTGTCAGTGCTGGTATGTATGATACTGGCATTGTTGGTAGTGCAGACAGTGGTACCTAGCAAAGTCCTGTTTTATATGATAGAGGTCATCGTACTGCTCACCATCATCTATCTGTTTTTCTTTTATCGTCAGGTGGTCAATCCTATCCGTGCCATCGGTAATGGTATGGAACTGCTCAGAGAGCAGGACTTCAGCAGCAGGCTGCGCCATGTGAGTCAGAAGGATGCCGACCGTATCGTGGATGTGTTCAACCGGATGATCAGTCAGTTGAAGGAGGAACGCCTGCATGTGAGGGAACAAAATTATTTTCTGGATTTATTGATCAATGCCTCGCCGATGGGGGTGATTATATTGGACTTTGATGAACATATCACTGCCCTGAACCCTGCGGCAGTGAAATTTCTACGTATGGGACTGGATGCTGCACAGCGGAAACTGCTGGGCAATGATATGGAAGCTGCCATTGGAAAGAAATTGCCTGAGCTGGGTAGTGCTCTGGCCGACAGTATCGCCACATTGAATAAAAATGCATCAGATACTTTCCAACTCAATGACTCGCAGATATACCGTTGCAGTCGCCTCTCATTTACTGACCATGGCAATGCCCATCCGTTTATTCTGTTAGAAAGTCTGACGGACGAGGTGATGGAAGCTGAGAAGAAGGCTTACGAAAAGGTAATACGCATGATAGCGCATGAAGTGAACAATACGATAGCGGGCGTGACATCCACGCTGGACAGTGTGACACAGGCACTGCAAGACTATGATGACACGGCTGATATCCAGGAGGTAATGACTGCCTGCATTGAGCGGTGCTACTCCATGAGCAAGTTTATCACCAAGTTTGCCGATGTGGTGAAGATACCGGAGCCCCAACTGCAACTGTGCGATGTGAATGTACTGCTCAGTTCATGTGTTCAGATTATGGAATCGGCTGTGGCAGAGCATCATGTGCAGATGCATCTGCAACTGGCAGAACCGTCGCCACAGGCGAAACTGGATACGATACTGATGGAACAGGTGATTGTGAATATCATCAAGAACTCGGCTGAGAGCATCGGCTCTGATGGCGATATTTATATCACGACGATGGCCTCTCCTGTGACCATTGAGATAACTGACAATGGTCCGGGCATCAGCAGTGAGGCAGCACAGAAACTGTTTAGTCCCTTCTTCTCCACTAAACCTAACGGGCAGGGTATCGGACTGATTTTTATCCGTGAAGTGTTACTCAAACATCACTGTTCATTCTCCTTGAAAACTTACCCTGATAAGCTTACACGTTTTAGAATCGTATTCTAAAAACACAATGATATGATGAAAATGAAGAAGTATTCTTTTATTTTGTTGATGATGGCGGCAATGCTGCTGCCAAGTTGTGGAAATGCACGTACACACAAACCGCTGATGGGCGGGGTGCTACCTGCAGAAACCCGCAGTGCGGCGACTAATGATGAATCAGCAGCCACCGCTGTATCAGCCGGCGACTTCTGGTTGCCTGCCAAACTCACGGGGGTACCTGAACAGATACTGCAGCGCACAGGTTATGTGGCATCTTACAATCGCACGAACAGACTGCCTAACTGGGTGGCATGGCATCTCACTGCATCACATACCACGGGTAGTTACAAGCGTAATGGCATCAAATTCCATGAAGATGAGGATGTACCTACGCCAAGAGCTACACACTTTGATTACATGAGCAGCGGATATGACCGCGGACACATGTGCCCGTCGGGTGATAATAAATGGAGCGAACAAGCACAGGAAGAGTCTTTCCTGATGACAAATATGTGTCCGCAGGTGCATAATCTGAATGCGGGCGACTGGAACGAAATGGAGGGTCAGTGCCGGAAATGGGCGAAGGAATACGGTGATATCTACATCGTGTGCGGTCCTATTCTCTATCGTACCAAGCATAAGACGATAGGGCAGGATAAAGTAGTGGTGCCTGAGGCTTTCTTCAAGGTGGTGCTGCGTATGGGTAGTAATCCTCGTGCCATTGGTTTCATTTATAAGAATCAGGAGGGCAACCGTCCCAAAGGTGATTATGTGAATTCCATCGCCCAGATAGAGCGTATCACGGGTATTCAATTCTTCTCAGGGATGTCTGCTAAGCAGAAACAGAGCCTGGAGAAGAATGTGAATCTGAGTGATTGGGGATTGTAATAGTCGATTATTTCCGCTGATAATGAAACCAATCTACATCTACGTAACCACCTGATTGCTGGGTTGCATAGTTGAAGATGGCAAAACGGGTACCCATGAAGAATCGCCGATAATCGAAAATCATCTTGAAAGGTTTCCCTATCTGCTTCCAGTTCTTATTGTCAGTGCTGTAATAGAAGGTGGCCATGTCCTGATGGGAAGTGAAGTCGGCATCTATGCGGAGATAGATGCAATGAGACTTCATCGCCGTCCTGCCTGCAGACTCTTTGCCAGTCAGTGTTGTCTGCTCAAGTATCTTCTCATCCACACCCTCTACACCGTGATTGCTCTTGTCCATCCGCATGTGCTGTTCACTCATGGCGAGTGTGCAGATGCCTTTGTCTCTGGCAACAGTCAGCACACCGGCATCACCATTGAAGGCAGCAAAACCAGCTTTGTCGCCATCCTTCATCTTGCTGATGTCCATGCAGATGCTGGCGGTGCATTGCGGACCTTCCATACTCTGCGTGAGCGTGTTGTGGGCGAGGTATAGATTGGGCACACAGCTGGAGGTGTGCAGACGGAGAAATCCTTTGCGCTCCTTCACTGACCAGGCTTTGTCTATCGGATTATGATTCCACTGCCACCAGCGGGAGAGACTGCCATTAAACTCATCGGAATAAACCATCATCTGATTGGTGCCATTCAAATCCAATTCCTCGGGTACTTTGCCGTTGGCATCGCCCAGGATAGGCCAACCGTCAGTCCAGGTGCAGGGCATGAGTGTGAGTACTCTGCCCACTGCTCCGCGATCCTGGAAGATCAGTCCGTACCATTTATTATCCGGTGTATCCACAATGGTGCCTTGTCCCACATAATAGAAACCGCCGAACTGTGATTCCAATATCTTCTTCTTCTCCCAAGGTCCTGAAATCTTGTCTGCCCGATAACACACTTCATTGCGTGGTTTTCCGTTAGGCCATGAAATCATCAGCAGATAATACTTGCCTTGATATTTGATGGCACGGCTGCCTTCGAGCAGTCCCGTCTCTGTGGAATCACGCTTGAAGATAAGTTGGTTTATGCCACCTTCCTTCACTGCCGTAAGGTCGGCATTCAACTCCTGCAGTTTACCTGTGTTACTGAATACATACACACGGTCGTCATCATCAAACAGTAGTGACGCATCATGGAAATGCGGCAGTCTGCTGCGTAGTGTCCATCCTTTGTAGGGGTCTTTGGTGGTGTAGATGTACGTATCACCGCCCGGATTGTCATTGGGCGCAAAGAGTGCATAGAAGGTACCCTTATGATATTTAAGTGAAGTAGCCCACTGGCCGCGACCATAAACAGAGCCTTGCTGTAGGCTGTATTTGGGACTGTCTGTGAGTTTATTGAAAATATATCCAGTGAGGTCCCAGTGCACCAGGTCACGGGAATGCAGTACGGGTGCTCCAGGCATGAGGTGCATGGTGGTATAGACCAGATAATAATCTTGACCAACTCGGATGATGTCCGGGTCTGGCTTGTCTGACCAGAAGATAGGATTCTTAATTTTTGCATTCATTGAGAGAATGCAGAGTAGTGCAAAAAGGATACAGACTATTTTTTTCATTGCTAGGATTGTGTTGATTATTGTTTGCGGAAATTCCATTTGGAATTATCACTATGGAAATCGTATGTTGCCAGCGTAGGAGTGCTGTCACCGATGGAATAAAGCACGAAGTGCTGATTGATGCCAGGCTTGCCCGGTATTACTTTCGGCATGATGCGGAAGGTGCCGTCGGTGAGTTGTTCGATGCGCCACAGTTGGGCATCATCACCCGTAAACTGCGGTACAGTTGCCACTTCTGCCTGTGCAGTGGCAGCGAGTGCTCGTTGCGTGCCGGCGATGGTAATCTTATAATAAGGTCCTCCCAGATAACCGCCTGCTTCAGGTACAACTGTAATCGTCCACTGCTGATGCGGGCGGAACATATAATCGCCTGTGCGTACTGCAATGGAATCCTTCGGCCAAGTGCCGATAACATCGCTTAATTGCTGACTCTGCATCGGCACAACCGGTTCCTTCGGGTCTATCTTCCACCAAGCCTGTCGCTTCTGTGGCATACGGACAAAGTCAACTGCCAATTCCAGTGCATATCCCCTGCGCTCAGATTCTATCTCGTAAGTACCTTCCTTGAATCTGTCGCCAGCCACAGGCCAGTCATTCTTCCACAGCAGTGGGCGGATACCCAGCACGCTTCTGCCACCTTGGTCCAGGTCAGCCTCGTAATGGCATGACATCACTTCCACACCTTCATCGATGATGGTGCGTCCGAAGTGTCCTGGCCCTACCAGTCTGTCTCCTGCATTGATCACCATCTTGCCACCGCCTTGAAACATATCTCGGCCTACATTGTCTATATAAGGTCCCGTCACTTTGCGTGAGCGTCCCACCACGATGTTATAAGTGGAGTTCACGCCGTCGCAGCAAGTGCCGTGGGTGCCCAGCAGGTAATACCAACCGTCACGATAGATAGGGTCGGTAGCCTCACAGTCTATGGCAATATCCAGCGGCTTGTTGCCTGGCATGCGTCTGCCGGTCTTGGGGTCCAGTTCTATCAGTCGTACATTACCGAAATAGGTGCCATAAGATACCCACAGTCTGCCGGTGTTAGGGTCGAGTAGTAGTCCAGGGTCAATGGCATCGTTATCCTCCAGACCGTCTGAACAAGCCACCTGTATGGTGTCTGTGAAGGCAAAATCGGGTGAATGAGGGTCTAGTGTTTTGTTCCACATGGTAAGAATCACACCGTTGTGTCCTCCGCCCAGTCCTCCTCCAGTGGCACCGTAGATAAACAGATAGCGGTCGCCCAGTTTGATGACATCGGGTGCTGCGCCTCCACCCGGGCGTACAGCACCGTCTTTCCAGTGCCATCCGTCAGCAGAGATGAGACCGCCTCCACCTGTGCCGTAGGTATAATATTTGCCGTCGCACATTGCAATGGTGGAGGGGTCGTGAATATATGGTTGATCTATTTGTGCTTCTGCTGATTGTGCAAGGGCCAGTAGGGCAGTGATGCCCATGAATATGTCTCTATATCTTTTCATGATTATTTGATGCTTATTTGATAATTAGTGATAGGTAGTCCCTTCTCATTGACCAGTCTTACACAGAAGTCGCTCATTCCCGGACCGTTGATAATCGCACCGCGGAGTATGTTCCTGCCTCGATGCAGACTGATGCGCGATGACAGTGCATCATCTTTCACCATACGTCTGTCACCGGAAAGCATTAGCACCTGTTTTCCGTTTAACCACCACATAGAGGCGGAATTGGAACCGACTGCCAAGCGCACATCGGGCATGTCCTCTGTACATTCTATGATTGTGACAGCCTGGAATATCACCCCGTACACCTGCTTGTCCCGCCCGGAGGCAAAACGGAACAGTTTTACATTGTACCGTTTGCTGTCCAGTGCGTGCCAAATGAGTTTCTGATTGTCCACTTTCACCTGTTGTCCATTTTTAGGCAATTTACTAAATTGCCCCGTATAATATTCCTTTCCCAAATTTTCCATGATATAAGAATCCGTGAACACATCGTTGGACCGATTAGGTTTGTTGATGGGGTCCAACAAGAGCCAGCGATGGATGAAACCATCAGTATCGGGTGTTATAGATACATTGTCAGACTGGACAAAATAGTCATCAAGGGTGGGGCCCTGATGTTGAGCCCACACCGATGATGGTGTCCCTAGCCATGCAGAGATGGCCATCATTGCTATTAGATATTTACGATTCATTTTTGATAATAGGTATAAATAAAGTAATTAAAATATATGATGATAAGTTATTTGTGCGATTGTGCGGTTTCCTTGATGATGAAGATGAATCCACCTCTTGGCAAACATTTCACTTGTTGCGGAAGTGTTTTCTTTTCATTTTGCCGTATCTTCCAGGGGTGCTCTTTGTCGCCACTGTCCTCGAAGGAAGTGATCAGACCGTCAACTTTTGGCATAGGGATGGACTTCACGGAATCTGTTCCGTTGATGCCTGCAATATACCAGGTACTTCCTTTCCTCCGTGCCATGACCACATATTCACCGGGATATCCGGAGAAGAGCTTCGTTTCATCCCATGCGGTAGGCAGTGTGCCGAGAAAGTCCTGGACGGCTTGCGGTTGGGCATAGTAGCTCTCTGGTTTATCCGCCAGATGCTGGATACCGCTCTCGAAGAGGACAGTGAGTGCCAGCTCATGTGCATGGGTGGTGATGTGCGGATGCTGTGAATCAGAGAATGCACAGGGTGTATAGTCCATCGGTCCTACTACATTGCGCGTAAAAGGCAGGGTGGCATTATGACGGGCAGCCTTATCGGTGAGTACGGGTAGATTATTGTACCATTCTTCGCCATAAACTCCTTCCGTAGTTATCAGATTAGGATAAGTGCGTTGCCAACCTCTTGGTATGGTGGCTCCATGGAAATTAACCAGCAGATGATGTCGGGCTGCACATTCCAGCAGGTCAATACAATAAGCCATGGCAGGTTGGGCGTCACCTTCAAAGAAGTCAATCTTTACGCCCGCCACGCCTTTCTTCTCCAATATAGAGAATTCCTGTTCACGTTTGTCGGCATCATTCAGTCGGTATTTCGGACCTGGTGCTCCGTTAATCCATGCCGTGGTGGAATTGTACCATAAGATGGGCTTGATACCCTGCTGGTGTGCATAAGTGATGGCATCGTCTATGTTTCCGCCGTTCTTCATCTCGTCCCATTCCGCATCAATAAGCACATAAGGCAGATGCAGCAGATGAGCCATATCAATGTATCGCTTCACAATCTGATAGTCATTGCTGCCGTGATTGTAAGCCCAATATATCCAGGCTGCTACACCGGGATGTATCCAACTTGTATCCTGTATCTTGGAGGGCTCTGCCAAATCTGTGACAAGTGTAGACTGTACCACCTCATTCAGTTTCCCGATGATGATGACACGCCAAGGTGTATTCCAGTTTCCGTTGAGTAAGGAAGGATTTCCGTCTGGTTGAACTTGATACAGTTCCCCGTTATTGGTGAGTGAAGATGCACTTTGATTACGATGAATATCTGATTCTGTAAAGAGCGCAAAGATACCCTTTTCTGTTTCAGTCAACGCAGGATAACCCCAATGGTTGTTCGGGCGGTTCGTCTGATTATCGGATGAAATGCCAGAAGTGGTCATCGGGAAGTATTCCTCGTAGGGTTGTGTGTATTTCTGTATCCATCTGCGTTGTCCCTCTCGGATAAAATAGGTGGTCAGTTCATCTTTCACCTGGTCATCCTTCAGACCGGAGAGTTCATAACGGAAAGCCACACCATCATTATACGCACGTAGGCGCAGACGAATCTGCGATGAGATAGCATAGACAGCCTCGTGAGCCTCATTGTCGCACATCTGCTTTTTGCCCGTCAGCATCTGGTAGTGTACATGAATATCTTTCCGCTCTTTCAGTACAGGTATCTGATTATCCCCGCCTTTGTTTGGCTGCTGATTATGCTGAGTGATTACGCCCAGAACTTTGCAGACAGTGACGGGCTTATCCATATAATTGATACTGAAACCCTCATGTATCATTGAAATCGTTAATCGTTTGTTTGGCGATTTCAATACAGAGTCAGGCAGGGCTTGCATCGCTGTTGCCGTCATAGTCATCATCGTTGCGAGGATAACTATTCTCATCGTGAATATATGAGATATTATTCTTTTCATTTTTTTGCGATACACCACCAGTCAAAGTTCATCAGTTTTCTTCCTTTCTGTCCGCGAAAAGCAAAATAGAGGTCATGTACGCCGGCAGGACAATTCGAAATATTACCTGTGAGCGTGGTCCAATGTTCCCAGCCGTTGGTATTTGGCACAGCAATGGTAACCAGTGGTTTTCCACCGATGCTGTCAGTGTAAATCTCGATGTTTCCTCCCTGAGTAGCACTTGCCACACGCACGGTAACAGTTTTTGAACCGCCATCAGCAAAATCAGCCTGACGCACTTTGAGCCAGTCGCCGTTGTGGATATCTGCTACATACACTTGATGATCTGTCTGCTCAGTCGTCACACCTTCTGACCATCCGATAGTCTCGGCCTCCACTTTATTGCCCAGCATGAGGTTGGCAATGGGTGTCACGCCCGCTTTTGTAGGCATGATAGTAGGGATGGTGCCATCTGCATTCCACTTGAATTCCTCAACAGCAGTACTGCGGTCGAAACCGCCGCCGCCGGGCAGCGTACCTGTATGATAGAAGAAGTAACTGTGTCCCTTGAAATCCACAATGCCGCAATGATTGGTAAATGATTTCGTCTCGTTCAACTGTGGCATGACGGCGCCTTTATACGTCCATGGACCAAGTGGCTTTTTGCTCATTGAGTAGGCTATATGTTCCGGTACGCCACCTGCAGCATAGAGCAGATAGTAGTTCTTGCCCTTTTTGGCAAGCCATGGACCTTCCGTATAGATATCTTTGTATTTAGTACCTCTCACCCTATTGGCAGGTGATGGCGCACCGAAACTTTTCTCGTCCTGCTGGATAAGCGTTACTTCGCTTTTGAAACTCACCATATCGTCATTGAGTTCAGCCTGATGGATCTCTGGGTTGCCCCATATTAAATATGCCTTGTCTCCATCAACCAACACAGTGGGGTCGATGTTATCCCATTTCCCATTGTCGTAGAGCGGTTTACCGATAGCATCTCTGAACGGTCCTGTGGGACTGTCACTTACCGCCACACCGATAGCCATGCCATTACTGAGCTTGGAGTGGGCACAGACGTACCAGTAATATTTGCCGTTGCGCTCGCAGCACTGAGTGGCCCAGGCACGGTCATCTGCCCAACTGAATGAGTTCAGTCCGAGTACTTCCCCATGGTCAGTCCAGTTCACCATATCTGTGGTGCTATATACACGCCATTGATACATCCAAAAGAAGTCTGCCTTCGGTTCGTCCACATCCGCATAGAGATACAGCGTATCACCCTTTACCATTGGAGCCGGGTCGGCAGTATAGCGGGTCTGGATAATCGGATTCTGAGCTACTACATTTATAGTGCTCACGGATGCCAACATGGCTAAAGATAAGATTACTTTTCGCATAAGTTATTGTGTTGCCTTATTTTTTAAAGAGGTGAGGTATAAATTCGTTCAGACATCTTCTCCAGGTGAGCCATTCATGGTGCGTGCCCGGTGAAACATAACTGTCCACCTTGATGCCTGCATTGCGCAAATCACTGATAAGCTTATCGGTACCCATATTCTCTTCACTGCCACAACCGAGGAATAGCTCATGCAACTTCTGATTCACTTCATTCGGACGGGTGAAGATACCGTCATATGTTTTGTTGACATCCAGTCCAAAGATGGCACCGCTGAATCCTCCTGCATAAGAGAACAAGTCAAGATGAGTGAATACCATATCAAACGTCTGGTGACCACCCCATGACAGTCCGGCCATTGCTCTGTGTTCGCGGTCTGTGTAAGTACGGAAATTCTGGTCGATGGTAGGTATCAGGTCATTGATGAGTACCTGATAGAATGAAGCACCGTAAGCACTATGGCCAGCCACATTGGCACCGCCACGGAAGGGCGCTTTCACATCACCGCTTTCCATCACCACAATCATAGGCACAGCCTCGCCTCGGGCTATTCTGTTGTCCATGATGTTCTGCATGAATCCCTGATGACTCCATCCAGTCTCATCTTCACCCATGCCATGTTGCAGATAAAGCACAGGATATTTTTTCTTTCCCTTTTCATATTCAGCAGGTGTGTACACCATAGCGCGGCGCCACTCCTTGGTAGAGGCAGCATAATATTGGAAAGAGCGCACCTGACCTTTGGCCACTCCCTGTTGAGGACGGTAATAATTACCTTCGTCGCCCTCCGGTATTTCGATGCCTCCTGCCTGTTTGTTGCAGCCGAAGAATGTATCACTTGCTGGGTCAACCATCTGAACGCCGTCCACGATGAAGAAGTAATAGTGGAATCCAACTACCAATGGTGCAGTCTTTCCCATCCATATACCTTTTTCATTGCGTTGCATATCATATTTCTTTCCGCAGATATCCACTTGTACTGTTTGTGCAGTAGGTGCATTGAGCATGAAGTAGGCTCTGTGTGCAGTATCCACTTTCGGAAATTCGTTGCCAGGTTCAGCTGTAGAGGCAGTCTTAGCATCAGCTGGTATCTGTAGTGTGGTATATACGGGATATCCCATGAGCTTGAGCATCTCATAAGCATAACGGCGACCGATTTCGCGATAACCCTCGGCATCGAAATGCAGTTTATCAGGTCCGTTGGTACAACCCTCAGATGAGATGACATGGGAGGTATGAATCGTTTCTGGTAACTTATCGATAATCTTGTTCATGCCTATGCACAGTCCCTGACCGTTGGCCTGGACTACTTCACCTGCCAATAAGGGAACATCTTCCGTCTTCAGGTTCAGGTCGGCAATCAACTGATTATAGACAAAAGCCACTTTGGCGGGCCAGCGCTGGTCGCCTGTATTGGATTCGCCCTGATGCAGCAGGATTCCTTTGATGACTCCTTCCTGCTGAGCTTTCTTAGCCAGTGTCACCAGTCGGTTGTAAGGGTTGTCACCATAAGCCTTGAGCATACCTTTCATCCATTGTGGCGCACGAGTTTTCACATAGTTATCCACAGAGTCGCGCATGAACGTTTCTATATGGCATCCGCCTACGGCCACAGTGATTACACCTATTTTTATATTATTTGGCAGGCGTTCCACCATAGTTCTTCCAAAGTAGTCCACGGGTGTAAGACCTGTATTTTCGCGGCAGAGTGGGGGAATGGCAGTGTACCATTGTCCCATTTTCCTGCCCAGTTTATTATCATCTACGGCAGCCATCATCTGAAACCTACTGTCCACTCCAGTGAGGTCCTGCGGTTGTATTCTTGCATTGCCTTCCATATTAGACTGTCCGAAACAGAGGAAAATATAGAAGTTGGGATCAGAAGCAGCCTGAAGGTTGCCTGCTGATAAACATACGATAGCGCCAATAAACAAGCGACGCCAAAATTTAGATATTATCTTCATAATGATTAATAGATAAAAATGTTTGCTGCAAAGGTAGGCGTTTTTGTGAATAGTATGTTATTGTTATGTATCAGATGATTTCGCGTTTGTATCATTTACTTTCTTTTTGTTTGGCATTTGTAACATATAGAAACTTTTTGCTTATCTTTGCAGCAGAATTGATGACAGAAAGTCGAAACACGGATTTATATTCACACAAATAACTATACGCAATGAAAAAGTATCTATTATCTTTGGCACTTCTTGGAAGTACCCTTTTCGCATCCGCACAGCCAGGACAAGGCATGTTCGGTAAACCGTCTGTTCCCCCTCAGTATGCTAATATCAATTATGCAGGGGATAATATGGAAGCCCATCAGTTGGATATATATATCCCCAAGGATGGTGCTGCCAAGCACAAGGTGGTGGTGATTATCTATGGCAGTGCATGGATGGCCAATAATATGAAGGGTATGGCATTCATGTCTATCGGCAAACCGCTTGTGGATGCTGGCTTTGCTGTGGTGAGTATCAACCATCGCAGCAGCAGTGATGCCAAATGGCCTGCTCAGATTAATGATGTGAAGGCTGCCATCCGCTATATTCGCGGTAATGCTCAGAAATACGGACTGGATACCAGTTTCATCGGCATCACAGGTTTCTCTTCCGGTGGACATCTGTCGGCAATGGCAGGTACCAGCAATGGCGTGAAGACAAAGAGTGAAGGAAAAGTAACGGTAAATATCGAGGGTGATCTGGGGCAGTATACTCAGGAAAGCAGCGATGTGGATGCAGTGGTAGATTGGTTTGGACCAGTGGACATGACCCGCATGGAGAAATGCAGTACCGTGAAGGATGCCCATTCACCGGAGGCAGCGCTGATAGGAGGCAACCCCGCCGACAATATGGATATGGTGAAGTTGTGCAGTCCTATTTATTATATAACCTCGACGGGTCCTAAGTTTATCGTGATTCATGGTAATACAGACCCAGTAGTGCCATACTGCCAGAGTGAATATTTTGCAGCTGCTCTGAAGAAAGCTGGCAGACTACAGGAGTTTGTCACCGTACCCAATGGCCAGCATGGTCCCGTCACTTTCAATGAAGGAACCTTTCAAAAAATGGTGGATTTCATGAAGGCTGAGGCTGCTAAGAAATAAAAATCTTCTAATTGATTATTGAGGATACCAGTATGTGCTGGTCACATGACTTGTATCCTCAATTTGATATTTTTTTCCCATGAAAGAATGTACTGAAAGCATCGTGGGCATAACCTTTTCCATCGTAAACAAAAGAACTGGCTGATGCATCAGGCACTTTTGTTCCGTAATAGTAGACATTAAAACTGTCTTTCACATATCCGCCATCTATGATAGCAAATGATGAGGCGGAACAACCGTCAATCTTTTTGCCACGATAAAACACATTAAAACTGTCTTTAGCGTATCCATTTTTCAGAACTTGAAAAGAGCTGGCTGACGCCCCCTCTATTTTTTGTCCGTCATAAAACACATCGAATGTGGATTTGAAATAGCCACCGTCTCTGTGACCTCTGAAATCATAATTGTATATTCCTTCTTGGTCATTTTTCGGAATAATCACTCTGAAAGATGAGGGATCCACATACGGTAGTATCTTACCGTTCATATACACATTGTTCCTATCCTTGGCATATCCGGCACCAAGTATTCTGAATGTGCTGATGTCAGCAGATACCATTGGCTCTCCTTGATAATAGGCAGTACCGTTTTCTACACGATAGGGACTGTAAGACTTTTGTGCATTAACAGTAATGGATAAAAATACTCCCAGCAAAATAGCTAATACAATTCTATGTTTCATGAGTGATATTGATTTATTGATGCAAACTTACATGATTTATTTGGATTAACAGTCATTACAGTCTCTTTTTTTGCAATATATAACGGTTTTGGTATAGAATATTTCGCGTTTCCGCACACGAAATGTCAGAAGACGAGTTAATGTAAGTTAATGAGGGTCCATAAATGAGCAGGTCTTGCGTTATATATACGAAATGGAACAGGAAGAGTTCGAACATATAGCCAAGCAAATCCGCCAACTCGCGATAAATGTCAGTCGGGGGATCGGTGTGACGACGGAGGAGGCTGAGGACATTGCTCAGGAGGTGATGCTTAAACTGTGGGCTATGAGAGCGGACATCAAACCTGACCTTTCGATAGAATCATTTACGGTGACTGTTACCCGGCATCTTACAATAGACCATCTGCGTAAGAAAAAATATCAGATGGTGGATGCTGAACAGTCTATACTGGATGAACGGCAACCTTCACCACATGAACAACTGGAGATAAATGAAAATGAACACTGGTTGGAAGACAGACTGAAACAATTGCCGTCACGACAGTACACGATATTGAGAATGCAACAGGTGGAGCGGAAGTCAAATCAGGAGATAGCCCGATTGCTGGATATAGAACCTGCAACAGTGGCCACCTTACTTTCCAGGGCACGGGCAGAATTACTCAAGGACATAAAACGAAGATTCAACATTTGATAATATGAACGAGAAACAGCAGATACAAGAACTACTCAACCGCTATATGGCAGGACAGAGTACACCGGAAGACAACGACCGGTTAGCTAGCTATTTCCGTACCCATGAAGTGGACGAGGAATGGAAGGCATATAAACTGATCTTTGCTTATTTTGACCATGATATGAATGTTGATGAGGTGAAGGATATTCATCATCATGTTAGATTAGTGAGTTGGATAAGTGTAGCAGCAGCGGCCGTGATAGCTATTCTGTTTCTGATACTGCACTATACGGACAATGCAATAAAAGGAAACGATGGCGTGACAGCGGAAGTTGTTCAGAAAGCAATGACTTCTGATAAGCTAACAAATAAACGCGAGAATACTATATCATCTGTAGAAGTGCTTACCTCTCCTACAAAGACAGTTGCAGAGTCTCACCATCACTGGTCGAAATCCAAACACTGCCACAGTAATCCGTGTGTTTCAAATGTTGATTTGGTGCCAGATTCTATACATATCGTGACGAAAGACGTGGAGATGAGATTGGAACAACAATTACGTGAAATGGCTTATCAGCAGGATAAGGTGGCCGTGGTTATGGATATGCATAATCAGTTGCAAGATAATTATATATGCACGATGAATATCTTGGTCACCAATGCGGTAAATGCTATCAGTGGCAGAAATACAAACAGTGCAGAAACATTAAAAGAGAAAAATATCATATATTTATAGTTATGGAAACATCAAATAATCAACTGCGTACGTTCGCAATCGTCATTTGTGTATTGTTCACTGCATTGGGGGTAAATGCACAAACTCATGTCGCCAAAGCGATGAACGACTTTATGAAGGATAAGTATGTTACAGGACATAGCTGCAATGCCATAGCAGATAGGCGTGACCCGAGTACAGGCAAACTTCTGTATCAATATTCCATCTGTGAATTTAATATACCTGCTTCCCAAAAAAAACTGCTGAATCCGTTGCTGACGGCATTCAGTCAGGACAAATCAGATGCTTACTATGTGGTAAATATGGGCAGCGATGATAATAAAGAAAAGGTGTATATATCTTATGGAGAAGACAATCAGAAACATTTGGATGTGGGCAACAATCCTTCCTCCAATGATAGGGTATTGTGCTTCGTGGATAAGCAGGACACCACTTATCGTACAGCTTATGTCTTGACTTATAAGGAGAATGCCACCAACCAGATTACAGGTACGGTTGCTGTGACGTATGGTATGAATCCTCGATACAAGCGTAATGAAGGCAAGGATGATGATTCCAATGTCAACTTTCCTTTTGAACAGGAAAAATTTAAGGAACAGATGCAGCAGATGATGAATATGAAAAATTTATCACCGGATCTTAAGGATATGACTTTAGCAGCCATAGGTAAAGCATATAATATGACGGGGGATTATTCTGATAGTAAGATATCATCTGATGTGGATTTCCTGAGACAATTTGGCAATCTGAGATCTTTATATATCAGTCATGCATCTAAGAAAGATGAAGTCACATTCTGCACAGCTATAGCGAGCAAAGTAGTGCAACTATGCAAGCATAATCATCAACTGCTGAATGCACATGAGAAAAAAATATGCAAGGACAGTTTACTGGAAATGCAGAGGAAGACTGATGACAGTTTCCTCAAAGGTATACTGGATGAGGCCTCGCAAAACCTGGATAAATAAGAAATCTCTCTTTTTAAATAAATAATTAGATATATAGTATTACTTTACTATATGATAACGAAATAGGACTTGTTGTGAAACAAGTCCTATTCTTATTTATTTGTGACGGAATTCCTACGGTTGTTGCGGCAGGGCGTTTCTGTATTATTTCAGTGGATTCCATCCTTGCGCCTTGAGCTCAAATTCATTGTCATCGCGGGTTACGAGCATCTGTCCCAATTCCTTGCGCGTGATATGACCGATGAGTTTTACATCTTCCATCGCCTCAATCTTCTCATGGTCACCGATAGGTACGGTGAAGAGCAATTCATAATCCTCACCGCCATTGAGTGCACAGGTAGTGACGTTCATGTTCAGTTCCTCTGCCATGACTGCCGTCTGATAGTCTATCGGAAGATTCTTCTCATAGATGCGACAACCTACCTCCGACTGTTTGCAGATGTGCATCAGTTCGCTGGATAATCCGTCACTGATGTCCATCATGGCAGAGGGATGGATATTCGCCTCACGGAGCTTCTGGATGATGTCGCCTCTGGCTTCCGTCTTGAGTTGGCGCTGCAGGAGATATTCCTTTCCGGCAAAGTCGGGTTGGAAATGAGCCAGTTCTTCAAGTGCCTTCTGGTCACCCTTCTTCTTGGCCTCTTCCACTTGTGCATAATATACGCTCTTCTCACGTTCCAGTAGTTGTAGTCCCATATAGGCAGCACCCAGGTCACCACTTACACAGACCAGGTCTGTATCTTTGGCGCCATTGCGATATACAATGTCTTCTTTGGCTGCCTCGCCAATACAGGTGATGCTGATGGCAAGACCCGTGTAAGAAGATGTGGTGTCGCCACCTACTACATCCACGCTCCATTTGTCGCATGCCATGCGCAGTCCACTGTAAAACTGCTCCATGTCTTCCACGGTGAAGCGCTTGCTCAATGCAAGGCTAACGGTCATCTGGCGCGGTGTACCGTTCATGGCGAACACATCGCTGATATTCACCATGGCTGACTTATAGCCAAGATGCTGTAAGTCTATATAAGTAAGGTCGAAGTGGACACCCTCCATCAGTAAATCGGTGGTGACCAGAACCTCTTTGTCTGGATAGTGAAGTACGGCGCAGTCATCGCCTACGCCGTACTTAGTGGATTCATTCTTTGGCTTGATATCTTCGGTGAGATGATGGATGAGTCCAAACTCACCTAATTTAGCAATATCTGTCATGTTTTAATTGTTTATTTCTTAAACTGCTCTGTTGGATGTTTCGGATTAATCTTATCCTTGCGCATGTTTTCTATTTCGTCAGAGCGGCGAATCATTTCTCGCATGATGGCAGTCATCTTAGGTTGTGACGAATTGGCAGCTTCCTGTACTTCCTCGTGATTGACGGCTACCGGTACATCGAAGCCCCCCAGGTCGGTTATGATACTGATACCGAAGGTGCGAATGCCACAGTGGTGGGCTACAATCACTTCAGGGACGGTGCTCATGCCCACAGCATCGCCACCCAGAATGCGGTACATGCGGTATTCAGCCGGCGTCTCAAAAGTTGGTCCCTGTACACCTACGTATACACCTTCCTGCAATTTGATGCCTTCTTCTTTGGCAATCTTTTTGGCCTCGTCAATAAGTTCATGGGCATAAGCCTCATGCATATCCGGGAAACGGGGACCCGTAGGATAATTTTTTCCATGGAGCGGATGCTCGGGGAAGAAATTAATATGGTCACGAATAATCATCAGATCGCCGATATGAAAGTTGGGGTTCATACCGCCGGATGCATTGGATACAAACAAAGTTTCGATACCGAGTTCATACATAACACGGATAGGGAAGGTAACTTCCTTCATTGAGTAGCCTTCATAGAAATGAAAGCGTCCCTGCATAGCCATAATGTCTTTTCCACCCAATTTTCCGAAGATGAGCTTGCCTTTATGGCCTTCAACAGTCGAAACCGGAAAGTTGGGAATATCCTTGTAATTGAATTCGTATGTATCAGTGATCTCTGAAGCTAATTGTCCCAGACCGGTGCCCAGAACGATTGCTGTCTTTGGACTTGTGGTCATCCTTTGCTTTAGCCAGGATGCTGTTTCTTGAATTTTTTCGTACATAGCCTATAATATTTTGATTAAATGTATCTTCTTGTTCGAGCATGAATTCCACTTTTACGGGTAATGCATAAATATGGTTGCGAACTGCATCATTCAGTCCATTCAAGGAGGTGATGCGGGCTGCATCCTTCTCGGTGGTAATAATGAGACTGTCTGCTGGCAGTGCTGCGTATGCATCATTTATCCGAGCGACATCCTTATCAGTGAAGTTATGATGGTCCGCAAATGTAAGCGGCTCTATATTCTTGCAGTGAGGTTGGAGGTCTACTATCATCTGTTTGGGCGAAGCTATACCTGTAAGCAGCAGAATATGACTATCTGTCTCTATATCTTCCAACGAAATGGTCTTCTGGTTGAAGATGCCCTGAAGTGATTCATATTTGAGTGTAGTGAAATACAAATGCTGGTAGGGGTAGAGATTCATCGCCTTGGTGATGATCCGAAACTCCATGGGTTTGAGGTCGCTTGGACATTTCGTGATGATTACGATGTCGGCACGGTTCTTACCGCACAAGGGTTCGCGGAGTCTGCCGGCAGGCAACAACTCGTCATAGATGATGAGTCGATGGTAATCTACCAGAATGATATTGATACCTGGTTTTACATAGCGGTGCTGAAAAGCATCGTCCAACAGAATCACATCTACATCCTTTGCAACTGTCTGATTGCATAGTTGCTCGATTCCATGGCATCGGTCGCGGTCTACTGCCACAGTGACATAAGGAAACTTATGTTTCATCTGATATGGTTCATCACCAATCTGATACATTGGCGTCTGTTCATCAGCCAATACAAATCCATGGCTTTTGCGCTTGTACCCACGACTGAGGACACCCACCCGAAACTGCTCACACAGTAATCGGATGAGATACTCTACATGTGGGGTTTTGCCTGTACCACCTACCGTGATGTTGCCTACGGAGATGACTGGCATATCAAAACTTCTGGAATGGAGAATCCCCATTTCAAAAAGCGCATTTCTGAAACCTGCCCCAAGGCCATACAGCCAACTGAGGGGTTTTAACCATTCATTGATTTTGATGAAGTCGCCTTCCATATACCTTATTTATTTGACCCGCGTACTAAAAGGAAGTCGAGCCTGAAGTTTGGCACGTTTGTTGATGGTACGGAGGAAAATGTATTGCTCATATTGGTCGCCAAGAATTTCACGGAGTTGTGAATCCAGATAATTACCCTTGTTTCCGGAAGCTTGATCCATGATGCTTTCCCACCAGCCCTTGAGCTCAGGATAACTTTGCTGATGATAATCACTTAACTTGGCTAATTGAGCAGCTTTTTTCACTGCATCATCCAGTGTACCAATCTTGTCTACCAGTTTCACACGTACACCGTCATTAGCTAGCCAGACACGACCTTGCGCAATCTCATTCACAGTGGATTTTGTCATGTGGCGGCCTTCTGAAACGATAGTGAGGAACTGATCGTAACCGCGGTTGATATAGTTCTGCAGATAACCCCGCTCAACACTGTTGTCCTTATTGAGGGTCAGATTTTCCATGAAGTTGGTATATTTGTTGGTCTGCACATTATCAAAGGTGATACCCAGTTTATCGGTAAGTAATCCACTGAAGTTAGGAAACATACCAAAGATACCGATACTACCCGTAATGGTAGCAGGTTCTGCATAAATCACATTGGCAGGCGCACTTATCATGTAACCACCAGAGGCAGCTACACCACCCATGGAAACAACTACAGGCTTCTTGGTCTTCAGTACATTGATGGCATGCCAAATCTGTTCAGCGGCAGTGGCACTTCCACCAGGAGAATTGACGCGGATAACTACTGCTTTCACATCATCGTCTTTAGCTAAATCCATGATGTCCTGAGACATTTTGCTACCCACAATATTCTGTTCACCAGTGAAGTCCGTCAGGCTCTGATCCACGATTTCACCTGTTGCATAATATACAGCCACTTCATCACCGTCATCCTTTTCATCGGTAGAAACATCAGCAAGGTCAGACACGGATACCTGTTTAATGTCATCGTCCTCTTTTAAATCGAGTCTCTTCTTAATATCAGACTTAACTTCATCGGGATACATGACTTTATCAATCAGCTTCATTTTGATATACGATTGCTGGTCAGCCAATGCCATAAGGCTATCATTCGCATACTTGTTGATGACGGTAGCTGTGAGATGGCGTGAAGCAGCGATATCCTTAGTGATGATATTCCATAATCCCTGCATGTATGCCATACGTTGTTCACGATCCTCAGGACTCATGTTTGTACGCGTGTTCCTTTCTACATAACTCTTATATTTACCCACGCGAGTGGCGTCATAGCGTATACCTATTTTATCATATAGACCTTTATAGTATTCGGCTTTGGTACCTATACCTTTTAAATCAATGGAACCGAAATTGTCCATATAGACCTTGTCTGCAGCTGTGGAAACATAATATGCCCCCTGTAGATACGAATCGGCATAAGCAACGACCCACTTGCCAGACTTCTTAAAATCAATCAGCGCATTGCGCAATGTCCGTGCAGTGGCATAAGAATCAAAAGCGACGATGCCAGATTCTATATAGATACCTTTAATCTTATCATTCTCCTTCGCAACCTTGATTGCATGGAGAATGTCATTCAGCCCTACAGATGCCTCCGTATTTCCGGAGAAATAATTGAGAGGATTGATGTCTCCTGAAGAACGCTCTTCTACCATCCCCTTCAGAGAGAGAACAAATACAGAATTGTCTTCAATAGGTGCAGTAGCTGACTCGGAGGCAACCATGCCTACGATACTAATGATTCCCAAAATTCCCATGATGACACCGAGCAATATCATACCCGTCATGGAGGCCAGTGTGTACTTTAAAAAGTCTTTCATTGCTGTTTTGAATTGATTAAGTCTGCAAAGATACTAATTTTCGTTTAAAAAACGCTAGAAAACAGTTAAAACGTACAAAATTACTGATTTTTGTATGATTTTATAGGTGATGTAATAAGGAAAATGACTATCTTTGCACTGTCAAACAAGAAAAATGATAATTTTTCATAGTGTTTTGACATTGCAATAAGAAAAATAGTTTTAGTTAGTAATAGTTTTAGTTAGTAATTTTTTTATGGTAAGAAAATAGCTGGACTGTGAAGTTCGGCTTTTTTTATATCTATACCTTATTATTATGGAGTATTAAAATATAAAACTATCAAAACTTTGGTTGACTCCGCTTTTTATTGTATCTTTGTCCCCAAATTGTACTAATATACTAAAATATAAACGAACGATGAAAACAATTAAAATGTTATTGGCACTGGCACTGACAGTAATGGCATTAAACAGTGCTGCAAAAAACAAGCAAGAGGCCAACCTGTTTCCAGATGGCACAATTATACCTGCCTGGTTTAGTGATACTACAAAAGTGGATGTAGACCAACTGGGCAAAAAATATGATGTGACTAAGTATGGCGTGGAAAATTATTCCGATCAGGTGCAGACGAAGCAGATACAGGAAGTGATTGACCTTGCTGCCAAAGAGGGTGGTGGAGTCATTGTTTTCCCGCGCGGTACTTATATCAGTGGCAGTCTCTTTTTCAAACAGGGAACTCATCTTTATATGGAGGATGGAGCAGAACTGAGGGGAAGTGACAGAATCCGGAATTTTAAAGTCGTGAAGACAAGACTAGAGGGGCAGACTCTGACTTATTTCGCAGCTCTTATCAATGCCGATGGATTGGATGGATTTACTATTGCAGGTAAAGGAACCATCAATGGAAATGGTTTCAACTACTGGGAAGAATTCTGGATTCGCCGCCAATATAACAAACAATGCACTAATTTGGAGGCACTGCGTCCCCGACTGGTTTATCTGTCTAATTGTAAGAATGTGACTGTTCAGGATGTGCATCTGATTAATAGCCCGTTTTGGACCAATCATTTGTATCGTTGTGACCATGTGAGATATCTGGGCGCTTATATTTATGCACCGACCAGCGGCGTACTGGCACCAGATTACAAAAAAGGTGCACCGAGCAGTGACGCTATAGACCTGGATGTGTGCCACGATATACTCATTAACAGCTGCTTTATGAGTGTGAATGATGATGCTGTGGTACTGAAAGGTGGTAAGGGTACTTGGGCAGATAAGGACAAAGACAATGGCCCATGTTCTAATATCATAATCCAGAATTGTTCTTATGGAGTAGTCCACGGATGTCTGACACTCGGCAGTGAGAGTCTTCATGATCGTAATATTATCCTGCGTAATATCCACATGAAGGATGCCAATCGCGTGATTTGGCTGAAAATGCGCCCTGACACACCACAGCACTATGAATATGTAACAGTGGAGAATATTACAGGAAATTGCAAGAGTTTCCTGGTTGTCAGACCTTGGACGCAGTTCTTTAAACCAGAGCAGCGTGACGATATGCCATTGTCAAAGTGCAATAACATAACCATCAGGAATATCAAGGCAGACTGCGAGAACTTCTTCGATGTAGGACTGTCTGATAAGTATCAGTTGAGTGACTTCACCTTTGAAAATATAGATGTGACAGACAAGCAGCATGCTTTTGATGAAAAGCTGATTATGAATACAAAAGTGAAAAATGTGAAAATAAGATAGTGACACTTTGTCAGTCGTGGCGCTTTGGCATACTTTTGGCATATAGGTTTGCGTAAAGTTTAATCAAATCATTTAAAAAATATAGCAATATGAATATTAAACCATTAGCAGACAGAGTACTGGTACTCCCTGCACCAGCAGAAGAGAAAATCGGCGGTATCATTATTCCTGATACAGCTAAAGAGAAGCCACAACACGGTAAAATTATGGCTACCGGTAACGGTACAAAAGATGAAGAGATGATTCTGAAAGAAGGCGATGAGGTGCTGTATGGTAAATATAGCGGCACTGAACTCGAATTTGATGGTCAGAAATATCTGATGATGCGTCAGAGTGATGTTCTCGCAGTAGTAAATAAATAATCAAGGTTCAATTTATTAAAGCTTACAAACAATTATGGCAAAAGATATTAAATACAATATTGAAGCACGTGACTTGCTTAAAAATGGCGTAGACCAGTTGGCTAACGCAGTGAAAGTAACACTGGGTCCTAAAGGACGTAATGTAGTGATTGAAAAGAAATTCGGCGCTCCTCAGATTACTAAGGACGGTGTGACCGTTGCTAAGGAAATCGAGTTGGAAGACCGTTTTGAGAATACAGGTGCACAGCTTGTAAAGAGTGTGGCCAGCAAAACTGGTGATGATGCAGGTGACGGTACTACTACTGCTACCATCCTGACTCAGGCAATCGTAACAGAAGGACTGAAAAATGTAACTGCAGGTGCCAACCCAATGGATTTGAAGCATGGTATTGACAAAGCAGTGAAGGCTATTACGGATTTCATCGCTACAAATGCAGAAAAGGTAGATGACAATTATGATAAGATAGAGCAGGTGGCTACAGTATCTGCCAACAATGATACTGAAATAGGTAAGTTGCTCGCTGATGCTATGCGCAAGGTCTCCAAAGACGGCGTGATTACCATTGAGGAGAGTAAGAGCCGTGATACACATATCGGCGTGGTAGAAGGTATGCAGTTTGATCGTGGTTATCTGTCTGGTTATTTTATGACTGATGCTGACAAGATGGAGTGTGTAATGGAGAATCCTTACATCCTCATCTATGATAAGAAGATCAGTAATATCAAGGATTTCCTGCCTATTCTGCAGCCTGCTGCTGAGAGTGGACGTCCATTGCTCGTAATTGCAGAGGATGTGGATTCAGAGGCATTGACCACATTGGTAGTTAACCGTCTGCGTGGCGGTCTGAAGATCTGCGCTGTAAAGGCTCCAGGCTTCGGTGATCGTCGTAAGGCTATGCTCGAGGATATTGCCATTCTGACTGGTGGCGTAGTTATCAGTGAGGAGAAAGGTCTGAAATTGGAACAGGCGACACTCGAAATGCTAGGAACTTGTGATAAGGTGACTGTTACCAAGGACAACACAACTATCGTGAATGGTGGTGGTGAAAAGCAGAATATCCAGGATCGTATCGCTCAGATTAAGAAAGAGATTGAGAATACAACAAGTTCTTATGATAAAGAGAAACTTCAGGAACGCTTGGCTAAGTTGGCAGGTGGCGTAGCAGTGCTCTACGTAGGTGCTAACAGTGAGGTGGAAATGAAGGAAAAGAAAGACCGTGTAGATGATGCATTGTGTGCAACACGTGCAGCTATCGAAGAGGGTGTTGTCGCTGGTGGTGGCACTACATATATCCGCGCACTGGATGCCCTGAAGGCTATTAAAGGTGACAATGCCGATGAACAGACTGGTATCAATATCGTGGAGCGTGCTATCGAAGAGCCTCTGCGCCAGATAGTTAGAAATGCTGGTGGTGAAGGTGCCGTAGTCGTTCAGAAAGTACGTGAAGGCAAGGGCGACTTTGGTTACAATGCTCGCACAGATGTTTACGAGGATATGCGTAAGGCAGGTGTTATCGATCCAGCTAAGGTGGCTCGTGTAGCATTGGAGAATGCAGCTAGTATTGCTGGTATGTTCTTGACAACAGAGTGTCTGATTGTTGACAAACCAGAAGAAAAACCTGCTATGCCAATGGCTGGCGGTGCTCCTGGTATGGGTGGCATGATGTAATAATTGCAAACTCAAGATATCAAATAGCGAGAAACTGGATAGTAAATCCAGTTTCTCGCTTTGTTTTTTCACATTTTAAGCAAAAAAACACCAAAAAAATTTTGATTGTATTTGTATTTTTCATACTTTTGCAGTGTTAAAAGATATATGATAGACAAAATAATATTAGCCAATTCATTAATAAAGATATTTTTTTGATTTGTTTTAGTAGATTAGTTTTTAAGTAGTTTGTTTTTTAAAGCCGGCTGTCGTGACGACACTCGGCTTTTTTAGTGCCCATATTATTTGTACATTTCATATTTTATGTTTATCTTTGCAGAATGAAATTCAAATTCAATATAATGCGTACTATCTGTATGCTTGTTGTTGCAGGAGGTTTGTTAATCCTCACTGATTCTTTCTGGATGTCGTTAGGCATCTTTATTCTTTTACTTGTGTTCGACGTCGTAGTGGGAGATAAGTTGCAGGAATGGATTGATAAACGGCATAAGATAGAAGAATAACTGATATGCAGAAGCTCTTAGAATTATATCAGCAATGGCATGGTTCAGAACCTGCAAAGGTAGAGAAACTTCCTGGCGCAGGCAGTAATCGTGTGTATTACCGATTGTATGATCAGGATGGTGAGAGTGTGGTTGGCGTGATTGGTACCAGCCGTGATGAAGATCATGCTTTTATTTATCTATGTAAGCATTTTACGCTCAGAAAGCTTCCGGTTCCGCATATTCTAGCCTGTAGTGATGATGAATTGCGCTATTTGCAATCGGATTTAGGTAATCTTTCTTTGTTCGAGGCTATCAGAGGTGGTCGGGAAGCTGGTGGCAGATACACATTGAAAGAGCAGGAACTGCTGGTGAAAACAATCAGGGAACTGCCTAATATCCAGATAAGAGGTGCCAGGGGACTGGATTTTTCCAACTGTTATCCTCAACCTGAGTTTGATACAAACAGTGTTCTTTTTGACTTGAATTATTTCAAATACTGTTTTCTGAAAGCCACAGAACTCGATTTCCATGAACTGAAATTGGAGGCAGACTTTCGCATGTTTGCTAAGGACTTGACATCAGAGACATGTGATTCTTTCCTGTATCGCGACTTTCAGGCACGCAATATTATGCTGGATAATCAGGGTAATCCTTATTTTATCGATTTCCAGGGAGGAAGAAGAGGACCATATTATTACGATCTGGCATCCTTCTTGTGGCAGGCTTCTGCCAAATATTCGCATAAGTTGCGCAGAGAACTCATCTATGAATATTATCATTCACTCAAAAATTATACGGAAGTTCCGTCGGTACATCATTTTGCTGACCGACTGAGTCTGTTTGTTCTTTTCCGTACCTTACAGGTACTCGGCGCTTATGGTTTCCGTGGCTATTTTGAGCATAAAAAACATTTTATAGATTCTATTCCGCCTGCTATTCAGAATCTGCGTGAGTTATTACAACTCAATTGCTTCCCTTATCCCTATATGATGGGTATGCTGAAGCGACTTACTGAGTTACCGCTGTTCACACAGATAAAAGAGTCTGCACAGACACGTGCAGATGGATATAAGACTACCGACGTAAACGTCTATAATAGTTATCCACAGGATGGTCCTGCCACTTTTTCCAAATACGACGGTAAAGGCCCACTTGTGGTGAAAATATATAGTTTTTCTTATCGAGTAGGTATTCCGACGGATGACAGCGGTAATGGTGGTGGTTATGTATTTGACTGTAGGAGTACGCATAATCCTGGTCGTTATGAGCCATATAAGAAACTTACGGGACTGGATGAACCGGTAATCCGATTTTTGGAAGATGATGGCGAGATTCTGACCTTCCTTGAGAGTGTGTATAAGTTGGCAGATGCTCATGTGCGCAGATATATACAACGCGGATTTACTTCATTGATGTTCTGCTTCGGCTGTACTGGTGGACAGCATCGTTCTGTCTATAGTGCCCAGCATCTGGCAGAACATATTCATGAGAAATTCGGAGTGGAAGTGAAAATCGTTCACCGTGAACAAAATATCACGCAGACACTTCCCGCTAAATTCTGATAAAAAAGTTATAGACGATGAAACAAGCAATGATATTCGCAGCAGGTCTTGGAACCCGATTGAAACCTCTTACCGACACAATGCCTAAGGCTTTGGTAAGGGTAGGGAAAGAACCGCTGCTCAAACTTGTAGTACTCAAACTGAAGAATGCCGGATTTGAACGTATTGTGGTGAATGTGCATCATTTTGCCGACCAAATTGAAGAATATTTGGCTGCCAATCAGAATTTCGGTGTTGATGTACGTATCAGTGACGAGCGGAAAAAACTGCTGGAAACGGGTGGCGGTATCCGTAAAGCTGCTGATATGTTTGAAACTACTTCACCTATTCTTATACATAATGTAGATATCTTGAGTAACGTGGACTTGGCTGACTGTTATGCCAAAGCAGACGATGCTGATGCTACCTTATTGGTAAGTGAAAGGGAGACAAGTAGATACTTGCTTTTCAATGAAACAACCATGCGTATGGAGGGATGGACCAATATTTCAACAGGAGAAGTGAAAAGCCCCTATGAGATGTATACAAAGATGGCTCCACTTACTCATATGCCTGATGGACTCAGAAAATATGCTTTTAGTGGTATTCATATCTTTCATCCAGCCATTTTCCCGCTGATGAACAACTATCCTGAAAAATTCGGTATTATGGACTTTTATATCCAAAATTGCAAAACCGCCAGGATAAAAGGTCTGGTGATGCCAGATTTGCATCTGTTGGATGTCGGGAAACAAAATACGCTGGAATCAGCTGAAAGATTTCTAAAGGATAATCCAATATAAAGAGATAACATCAAATAGAGTATAATTAATAAAAATCATCAATAATAAATCAAACTTATTTATGGCACAGAAGATCATCATTCTAGACTTTGGTTCACAGACCACACAGCTGATAGGCCGTCGTGTACGTGAACTTGACACCTTCTGCGAGATTTTACCTTATAACAAGTATCCCCAGGATGATACCGACGTCATCGGTGTAATTCTGAGCGGATCACCTTATTCGGTACATGATCCAGAGGCATTTAAGGTGGATCTCTCACAGTTTATCGGTCGCTTGCCTGTTCTCGGTATCTGTTACGGCGCTCAGTTCATCTCTCACACGTTGGGAGGTAAAGTGGAGAAAACCAACTCACGTGAGTATGGTAGAGCCAATCTGCAGACTATCGATACGCAGTCGCCCATCTTTAATAGTTTTGAGAAAGGCTCCCAGGTTTGGATGAGTCACGGAGATACCATCACTGCTATCCCGGAAGGATTCCACGTGATAGGTTCTACAGAAGATGTAAAGTATGCAGCTTTTGCCAACGATGACAAGCGCACATGGTGTGTACAGTTCCATCCGGAAGTGTTCCATACTACTCAAGGTACCCAGTTGCTTAAAAACTTTGTGGTAAATATCTGTGGTAGTAAGCAGGAGTGGAGTGCGGACTCATTTGTGGAGTCCACTGTGAAGGAACTCAAAGAGCAGCTTGGCAATGACCGCGTAATTCTAGGTCTGTCCGGCGGCGTGGATTCCAGCGTGTGTGCCACTTTGCTGAACAGAGCTATAGGTGATAACCTTACTTGTATATTTGTGGATCATGGTATGCTGCGCAAAAATGAGTTTCAGAAAGTGATGGATGCTTATTCAGGTCTGGGACTGCACGTGATTGGCGTAGATGCCAGTGAAAAGTTCTTTGCCGATTTGGCTGGTGTAAGTGATCCTGAACAGAAGCGCAAAATTATAGGTAGAGACTTCGTAGAGGTGTTTAATGCTGAAGCAAAGAAAATAACCGATGCAAAATGGCTGGCTCAAGGTACTATTTACCCCGACCGTATTGAGAGTTTGAATATTACAGGTAAGACGATTAAAAGTCATCATAATGTAGGCGGACTGCCAAAAGAGATGAAACTTCATTTGTGTGAACCCCTTAAGTGGCTGTTTAAAGATGAAGTTCGCCGTGTTGGTTATTCTCTCGGCATGCCTGAACCTCTGATTAAGCGTCATCCATTCCCAGGACCAGGCCTCGCTGTTCGTATTTTGGGTGATATCACTCGTGAACGTGTGCGTATTCTGCAGGATGCTGATGATATCTACATCGAGGCTATGCACAATTACAAATGTGAAGATGGTGAACTGCTGTATGATAAAATATGGCAAGCTGGAGCGGTATTGCTCGCTACAGTCCGTTCGGTAGGCGTAATGGGTGATGAACGCACGTATGAACATCCTGTTGCATTGCGTGCAGTAACCAGTATGGATGCCATGACTGCAGACTGGGCTCATCTGCCTTATGACTTTATGGCAAAGGTGAGCAATGAGATAATAAATAAGGTGCAAGGCGTGAACCGCGTTTGCTATGATATCTCATCAAAACCACCAGCAACTATAGAATGGGAATAATTGAATTCTGATGTTTCACTATATCATATAGAAGGAGGGCGTATCGAAAAATCAAGAGATACGCCTTCTTTTTTTGGGTTCTTAGTCATATTTGGTGATGAGAAACTCCTAAGAGAATCTATTATGGTTGGAGTCTTAGAGAATCTGTCAAATACAAAAAAAATAATTTGTGAAATACCTCAACCCTACACCTTTTTTGCCGTATTTTACTTACTAGTAACTAGTTATACATTTAAGCCCTTCACCATCTCTACACCAACCCTACACCTCCTTGGTGGTTATGGTAGCAATATAGGGGTATATTGCTGATGCGGATTATATATCCAAACACCGTAAAGCATAGAAGTAGCCTTGCAATATACCCCTATATTGTAGGTGAAGCAGTATGTAATACTGCAAAATATTTGGATGATTGGGAAATGTTTTGTATATTTGCACGTTTAATTCTACCCAAACAAACAAAAAAATATAAAAGAACAACGTATGAACGATGAATTTGAAGAAGTAAGCGAGAATTACAGTATGCTGGAAGCCATTAATGAGGCTAAGCGTTGTCTGCATTGTAAAGTACCTCAGTGCCGAAAGGGCTGTCCTATCAGTAATGATATCCCAGACTGGATACATGAGTTGTCTATGGGAAACATGGGAAATGCCATGCAGATTATTAACAATAAGAGTAATTTGCCTGCCGTTTGTGGCCGTGTTTGTGCCCATGAGCGGCAGTGCGAAGGCAATTGTGTACTTGGCAAAAAAGGACAATATATCAATATCGGGAAGTTGGAACGCTTTGTGGCAGATTTCGATGGAGACATGAGACTCATCGGCGAGAAGATAGAACAGAAAAACAGAGGAAAAATAGCTGTAATAGGTAGCGGGCCTGCGGGCTTGACCATTGCAGGTGACTTATCCAGAAAAGGTTTTATGGTGGAAATCTTCGAAATGGAACCTGAACCAGGTGGCGTGCTGATGTTTGGTATTCCACAATATCGATTACCAAAAGAAGTTGTACGGCGTGAGATATCCAAGATAGAACAGCTGGGCGCTATCTTCCATTGCAATACAACTGCAGGTGTGAATTTTACAATCGATGATCTGTTTAAACAAGGTTTTGATGCAATCTTTATGGGGACAGGTACTGGTAAACCTAAAAAACTGAATATACCTGGCGCAGATCTGAATGGTGTAAGAATGGCTATCTATTTTTTGCGCCGCGTCAGTCTGTATAATGAGGGTAGTATAGGAAGAGACGAGGTGCCCGTGAAAGAGGGGCATCGAGTTTATGTGATAGGTTGTGGAAATACTGCTATGGATGCAGCACGTACTTCTTTGAGGTTAGGAGCCAGTCACGTGGAAGTAGTTTATCATCGTACAATTAATGAGATGAGTGCACTGCGTGCTGAATATGACGATGCGCTGAAAGAGGGCGTTAAATTCAGTTGGAAATCGAGTATCAAGGAGATACACAATAAAGACGGCGAGATAACTGAAGTGATAATTGAACGCGATGGCGTGACAAGTGTAGAACCTGCAGACAAGGTTATCATGGCAGTAGGTTCTGTGCCTGCCAGTAGAATAGTGAGCACTACTCATGGTATAGATGTGGATGCTAAGGGATATGTACTTACACGGGATATACCTTATGGAATGACCACCCGAAAAGGCGTATTTGCCGGTGGTGATGTAACCAACCGCCCTGCTACGGTTGTACATGCTATGCAGGATGCGAAAAAGGTAGCTGAGGGTATGGCACAATATGTGGATGCTATCAAGTTATTGCAGCACATAGATTATGAAAATTAATAAGAGATATGATCGAGTAGCGAATGTAGAACGATGAAAATAAATACTGCCATATTTTCGCATAAGTTATTGCGTGTCCAAAGCTATGGATTGCTGACGGGAAGCTTGATGCGAAAATATGGCAGTGCTTATAGTCTTGTTCTTCTTGCCGGAATATTACTTCTGCTTGAGCAAATCGCGAATTTCAGTAAGAAGCTTTTCCTCTTTGCTCGGTTCTGCTGGAGCTTTAGGAACTGCTGGTTCATCCTTTTTCTTAAATCTGTTGATGGCCTTGATAAATATGAAAATACAGAAAGCCACAATCAGAAAGTCAATAACATTTTGGATAAACATACCATACTTGATTTCTGCATCCTGAAATTTAAATGCCAGACCTGAGAAATCCACACCGCCTGTAATCACACCCACGATAGGCATGAATACATTATCGACCAGTGAACTTACAATTTTGCCAAAAGCGCCACCAATGATGACACCGACGGCCATGTCGAGAACATTGCCACGCATGGCAAACTCTTTGAATTCTTGAAGAAATTTACTCATTGTTACCTTATTATATTTAGTTGTTTCTAATTCCATTTTGTAATATCGAGTTTGCAGTAGCCCTGTCTTTTCATCATCTGTTATAGGTAGAAATGGCTGCAATCAATATTTTAATATCATTTAATACTCAATTCATTCGCAAATATAGATATTTTTTTGTAATTTTGCGGTCGAAAAGAATAAAAAAGTGCTTTTTCAGCATCATTTTTAGCACGTGGACAACTATTCATTGAGCTATTTTGTGGGCCAAGGAGCATTCAGGTATAAAATAAAGGATAAACAAATAACCCTTTTAATAATAAAACTTAAGTAAAATGATTAAAATTGGTATTAACGGTTTCGGTCGTATCGGCCGTTTCGTTTTCCGTTCTACTCTTGAAGAGGCTAACAAGAACGACGTTGTAGTAGTAGGTATTAATGACCTTCTCCCTGTAGAGTACATGGCTTACATGCTGAAGTATGATACAATGCACGGACAGTTCGACGGAACAATCGAGGTTGATGCAGCAAAGAACGAACTGATTGTTAATGGTAACCACATCCGTATCACAGCTGAGAAAGATGCTGCTGATCTGAAATGGAATGAAATCGGTGCTGAGTATGTTGTTGAGTCTACTGGTTTCTATTTGACTATGGACCGTGCAGAGAAACATCTCCAGGCTGGTGCTAAATATGTAGTTCTGTCAGCTCCTTCTAAGAAGGGTGATGATGGTCGTCAGGCTGATATGTTCGTTTGCGGTGTAAACACAGACAAATATGCTGGACAGACAATCGTTTCTAACGCTTCTTGTACTACAAACTGCTTGGCTCCTATCGCTAAGGTTCTGAACGATAACTTTGGTATCGCAGACGGTTTGATGACAACTGTTCACTCTACAACTGCTACACAGCG
>DAIRCP010000009.1:33346-55548 GCA_036796635.1 Prevotella sp.
TTTGAAGGATTGGCGTGGTGGTCGTGCTGCTTCTGGCAACATCATCCCATCTTCTACTGGTGCTGCTAAGGCTGTAGGTAAGGTTATTCCTGAGCTGAATGGCAAACTGACAGGTATGTCTATGCGTGTTCCTACTTTGGATGTTTCTGTTGTTGACTTGACAGTTAATCTGAAGAAAGCAGCTTCTTACGATGAGATCTGCGCTGCAATGAAGAAGGCTTCTGAGACTAACCTGAAGGGTATCCTGGGTTACACTGACGAGGCTGTTGTTTCATCTGACTTCCTTGGCTGCCCATTGACATCTATCTTCGATGCAAAGGCTGGTATCGCTTTGACTGATACATTCGTTAAGGTTGTTTCTTGGTATGACAATGAGATCGGTTACAGCCACAAGGTTGTTGATTTGATCAAAATCATGAAGAAGCACAACGGTTAATCACCAGTTGATTTTTCATAATAAACAGGTCACCTAGTTTTGCTAGGTGGCTTTTTTATTGCAAAAATTCTCCAACTATATCTGTGATTTCATTTTTTTTATTTACCTTTGCTGAACATCTTATTCGATATGAACAGAATGATAACCATACTTGGACCTACTGCGAGTGGAAAAACTACGTTGGCAGCACATCTGGCAGATAGAATTGGCGGGGAAATTATCTCAGCCGATTCAAGACAGGTGTACAGGCGGATGGACATTGGCACTGGTAAAGATTTGGCGGATTATAGTGTGAATGGGAAGCAGATACCATATCATCTGATTGATATTTGTGAACCAGGTACTAAATATAATCTTTTTCAGTACCAGCAGGATTTTATTCATGCTTATGATGATATTTGTAGTAGGGGATTACCATGTATCCTCTGTGGTGGTACAGGTCTGTATATAGAGGCTGTGTTGAAAGGATATCAATTGTCGCCCGTACCTCAGAATCCAGTATTGCGCGAGCAATTGGAGGAAAAGTCTTTGGATGAATTAACAGAGATGTTATCTCATCTGAAAGAACAAAATGGCAGCAGCATGCACAATAAAACTGATGTGGACAGTGTCCAAAGGGCTATTCGTGCGATAGAGATAGAGACCTATAATCTTCATACTCCTACTGAAAATAGAATTGTGCCACCTGTGGACTCTTTGATAGTAGGAGTCAAAATAGATCGTGAAGAGCGTAGACGGAAAATTACCCGTCGACTCCAGCAGCGATTGGAAGAAGGTATGATTGATGAAATCAAATCATTGTTGGATAGTGGCGTGAATCCGGATGAACTTATCTATTATGGACTGGAATACAAATATGTGACCGAGTATATTATAGGTAAGTCTACTTATGAGGAGATGTTTAGTAAACTTGAAATTGCCATACATCAGTTTTCTAAAAGGCAGATGACATGGTTTCGGGGAATGGAGCGTCGAGGATTTACCATTCATTGGATAGATGCAATGCAGTCAATGGATGAAAAAGTGCAATTGATTATCAATCTCAGTAAAAACGAGCAAACTAAATAAAGCAATATGGCAGTGGAATCTACAAGATGGGGCATACTTTATTGTCCTAAAAAGGGGAAAGGTCTAAAAGCTTGGCAGCGTATCAAACGTGTGATAGACGAGCGTAAAATCGAGTATGATTTTGTTCAAAGCGAATCGAGTGAGAGTGTGGAGCGATTAGTGACAATGCTGATTAATAATGGTTATAAAACAATCATTATTGTTGGTGGTGATTCTGCACTGAATGATGCCGCTAATTGTCTGATGAAGGTGGAAAAACAGGTAAGGGATGAGATTGCCTTGGGGGTGATACCTAATGGCGTAATCAATGACTTTGCCCGTTTTTGGGATTTCAAAGAAGGTAATCTGGAACAGACGGTAGATTGGCTGATGAAGCGCCGAATACGTAAGGTAGATTTGGGATGTATCCGATATCAAAACAGAAAAGGAGAGTCTTGTTATCGCTATTTTCTGAATTGTATCAATATTGGTCTAATTGCAGATGTAATGAATTTAAGACGCCAGACCCGGAGTCTGTTGGGGTCTCGTACCTTGTCTTTTTTTGTGTCATTGATTTTAATGATATTCCATCGTACAGAATTTAAAATGGACTTGAAAATTAATAATGATGTAATTCGTCGTAAAGTGATGACTATGTGTATAGGAAGTGGTCCTGGATATGGTCAAACTCCTAATGGCGTACCATACAATGGATTGTTGGATGTTTCACTGGTATATCATACTGGTATTGTGCAGATATTCGGTGGCTTATGGCTTTTGCTTACAGGCAGGTTTTTAAATCATCGCAGTGTACATCCATATCGCACCCGTGAAGTTGAAGTCAATGAAGCGAAGCATGCATTGGTAGGTATTGATGGTCGACTGATGCATACACCTAAAGGTGCTTATAGAATAATGGTGGAGCAGGAAGTGATTAATTTCCTTATACCGGAGTGAAATATGTATATTTTCGTATGGGATACCAAGTGTCGATTATCCCATACGAGAAATCTCTTTTAGTTTCACAGATTCTAATATGATGATTTTCCTGCCATCAGTCTCAATGAGTTTTTCCGAGGAGAAGGCAGAAAGTGTACGGATAGCATTACTCGTAGTCATATTCGAAAGATTAGCCAAGTCTTCTCGACTAATGTTAATATTGAGTGTTTTTCCGTCTTCTTCAAATCCGTATTTTTTGTAAAGCCAGATGAGCGATTCAGCAAGTCGTCCCCTGATGTGCTTTTGTGTAAGGCTTACCGTTCTGATGTCTGCATCTCCCAGCATTTCAGATAATTGTTTCAGAAAGAATATAGCGAGATTGTTATTCTGCCGGATTAGATCCTTGATGGTTTCAAGTGGGATTAGGCATATTTTGGACAATTCAAACGCAGATGCTGATGTGACATATCTTCCACCTGCAAATCCCGCACGATAAGCAAAAAAGCCTCTCTCCTTAATCATACGTACTATTTGATTCCGTCCACCTACGCCATCTCTATATATTTTGACTTTACCCTGAAGCAGGCACATAATGTAGGCTGGAGTTTCACCTTCTTGGTAAATGATCTCATCTTTCTGGTAATATCTTACCGAAAGATTTTCAAGCAGGTAGGCTCGCTGGTTATCCGTAAGTGGATCCCAAAGTTCAGAAATGGATTCTGCGTTATCCAGTTTGTCGTTGTTATTACCTGTAGTCATTACTTGTTTGTTTATCGACTGCAAAAGTATAAAAAAAACTCAAAAAAAGTACAAACAAGAGTGAATTATTTTATTATTTGGGATAAAATTATCTGAAATGATAAAATATTGGGCTATTCTTTTTGTTATTACGCGGAATTTGATTATCTTTGAAAAATGAAATGGTAGACTATCCCTAGATACCTTGGGAGCAATCTTGCCTTATGACCAAAACGATTAATTTAAATTAAAAACCTTAAGATAGGAACTATGAGTTATTTACGATTTGAAAAACCGGTAATGACCAATCTCCAAGAGTCATCGCGTCGTGAATTGCTTCGGACAAACCGATCTGGCGCTTATTGGAGTTCTACACTAGTGGACTGCAATACCCGTAAGTATCATGGATTGTTGGTAGTGCCTGTACCAGAACTGGATGATGAAAACCATGTGTTGCTATCATCGTTCGATTGTACAGTTGTTCAGCATGGCGCAGAGTTCAACCTTGGACTTCACAAGTATTCCGGTAACAATTACAGCCCTAATGGTCACAAGTATATCAGAGAATTCTCTTGTGACGTAGTACCCACCACCATTTATAGAGTCGGTGGGGTTATTCTCAAGCGTGAAACAGTCTTCCAATGCTATGCCGACCGTATTCTCATCCGATACACATTGATGGAAGCTCATTCTGCCACTACACTTAAATTCCGACCATTTTTAGCTTTCCGCAGTGTCCGTCAGTTTACGCATGAAAATGCAACAGCAAGTAGAGATTATCAGGAAGTTGATAATGGTATTAAGACTTGCATGTATGCAGGTTATCCTGATTTATATATGCAGTTTAATAAGAAGTGTTCATTTGTATTTCAGCCTGATTGGTATAGGGGAATAGAGTATCCCAAGGAGCAGGAACGTGGGTATGCTTCCAATGAAGACCTTTATGTTCCTGGCTATTTCGAGTTGCCTATACGTAAAGGAGAAAGTATCGTATTTGCAGCCTCTATATCTCCGACAAGTACTTCGCAATTGAAAGCTCAATTTGTGAAGGAAATAGAAGTACGTATGCCCCCCCGTGATAATTTTTATCATTGTTTGGTGGCTTCTGCCCGCCAGTTTCACAATCGCCAACCGAATGACGATCGATATCTATTGGCTGGTTATCCTTGGTTTAAAGCGCGTGCCCGCGATACCTTCATCGCATTGCCAGGTTTAACTTTGGCTATTGATGATCAGGAATACTTTGAATTGGTGATGAAAACTGCAGAGAAGGGGCTTCGCGAATTTATGGAGAATAAGCCTCTTTCTGTTAAAATATATGAGATAGAACGACCTGATGTGCCACTTTGGGCTATCTGGGCTATCCAACAATATGCAAAGGATGCTGGAAAAGATGCTTATCATAAGAACTATGCTAAGCTGGTAGAAGATATCGTAAATTATATTATTGCCGGAGGTCATCCAAATCTTCGTCTGGATGACAATGGGTTGCTTTATAGCAATGGAAAAGACCAGGCTATTACTTGGATGAATTCTACCTCTAATGGAAAACCGGTGGTGCCACGTTCTGGATATATCGTTGAGTTTAATGCTCTGTGGTATAATGCTGTCAAGTTCCTTGCAGCTACAGATGTTGACATGGGCAAGCAGGCAGAATCAGATAAGCTGGAAATTTTAGCAGCTAAAATCAAGGAATCATTTATCGAAACATTTTTAAATGATTATGGTTATCTGCTAGATTATGTGGATGGAAATATGATGGATTGGAGTGTACGCCCCAACATGATATTCCCTGTTGCTTTTGATTATTCTCCATTGAGTCAGGATCAGAAGAAAAGTGTACTTGACGTCTGTACTCGTGAATTACTCACACCTAAGGGGTTACGCTCACTTTCGCCTAAAAGTGGTGGCTATAATCCTATGTATACAGGTCCACAGACCCAGCGTGATTTGGCTTATCACCAAGGTACTGCCTGGCCTTGGCTGGGAGGCTTCTATATGGAGGCATGCCTGAAATTATACAAGCGTACACGTCTGAGTTTTATCAATCGCCAGATGGTGGGCTATGAGGATGAGATGCGTTATCATGCTATAGGTACAATATCAGAACTCTTTGATGGTAATCCGCCCTTCCATGGTAGGGGAGCTATGTCTTTTGCAATGAATGTGGCAGAACTTCTGCGTACACTCAAATTGATAGATAAATATACATACCAAAAATAACAGGAGGAAATCAGAATGAAAGTATTAATGTTTGGATGGGAGTATCCTCCTCATGTATATGGTGGCTTGGCTACCGCAAACTTTGGAATTACTGAAGGTCTGAAAGCTCAGGGTGACATGGAAATCACGCTTTGCCTGCCTAAACCTTTTGGCGATGAGCAACAGGATGCCTGCAGGATAGTAGCAATGAATGCTGTACCAATAGCATGGCGTGATGTGGACTATAATTATGTGAAGAATCGTGTGGGTAATATTATGAATCCCGATTATTATTATCGGTTACGTGATCATATTTATTCCGACTTCAATTACATGCATGTCAATGATTTGGGATGTATGGAGTTTGCTGGTGGTTATCCTGCCAACCTGCACGAAGAGATTAATAATTACTCTATTATTGCTGGTGTAGTGGCTCGCACTGAAGAATTTGACATCATTCATGCACATGACTGGTTGACATACCCAGCAGGTATTCATGCAAAGCAAGTAAGTGGAAAACCTCTCTGCATACATGTGCATGCGACGGATTTTGACCGTAGTCGTGGAAAAGTGAATCCGACAGTCTATGGTATTGAAAAAAATGGTATGGATAATGCAGACTGCATTATGTGTGTAAGTGAACTTACCCGCCAGACCGTGATTCATCAATATCACCAGGATCCACGGAAGGTGTTTACTGTACATAATGCCGTATATCCATTGAAACAGGAATTTCAGGAGATACCACGTCCTGACCATCAGAATAAGGAAAAGGTAGTCACTTTCCTTGGCCGTATTACGATGCAGAAAGGACCTGAATACTTCGTCGAAGCTGCAAATATGGTGTTGCACCGTACACGCAATGTTCGTTTCTGTATGGCAGGTTCTGGTGATATGATGGATGCCATGATATATCTGGCAGCAGAAAGAGGAATTGCGGATCGTTTCCATTTCCCTGGATTTATGCGTGGAAAACAGGTATATCAGTGTTTGAAAGATTCTGATGTATATGTGATGCCATCTGTCAGTGAACCATTTGGTATCTCACCTTTGGAAGCTATGCAATGTGGTACTCCTACGATAATCTCCAAACAAAGTGGTTGCGCGGAAATCCTTCATAATTGTATTAAAGTGGACTATTGGGATATTCACGCTTTGGCCGATGCTATCTATTCTATCTGTCATAATGATGCGCTGTTCCATTATTTGCAAGATAATGGAAAGAATGAAGTTGACCAGATAACATGGGTAAAGGTCGGAGCTTGGATTCGTGAGCTCTATTTCCAAACCTTAGGATGGAAATATTAATCTAATCAATAATAAGAGTAACAATTACAAAACTAAAAAAGATAGACAATGAAAACAATTTGTTTATATTTCGAGATACATCAGATCATTCATTTGAAGCGTTATCGTTTCTTTGATATTGGTACAGACCATTACTATTATGATGACTATGAGAATGAGCGTACAATCAATGATATTGTAGAACGCTCATATATGCCAGCTTTGACGGCACTTGGTGAGATGATTAGAGATAACAATGGCTATTTCAAGGTAGCTTTCTCTCTGTCAGGAGTAGGCATTGAACAGTTAGAAATGCATGCTCCCCAGATTTTGGAGAAGTTGCAGGAGTTGAACAATACCGGATGTGTGGAGTTCTTGGCTGAACCCTATTCTCATGGTTTGTCATCATTGGCAAATGAAGAGAGTTTTGCCTTGGATGTAAAGAAGCAATCTGAGAAGATAGAGGAGTATTTCGGAAAGAAACCGACTGTATTGCGTAATTCTTCACTTATTTATAGTGATGATATCGGTGGGCAGGTAGCTTCTATGGGTTTCAAAGGAATGTTAACAGAAGGTGCAAAACATGTCTTGGGGTGGAAGTCACCTCACTATGTTTATAACTGCAATATAGCTCCAAATCTGAAACTGTTATTGCGTGATGTCATTCTGAGTGATGATATTTCTCTGCGTTTCAATAATTCTGATTGGTCAGGTTATCCACTTTTTGCTGATAATTATATCAATGAAATTGCTGAATTGCCAGATGAAGAGCAAATTATCAATATATTCATGGAACTCTCAGCTTTAGGTATAGCTCAACCATTGTCAAGTAATATTCTTGATTTCATGAAAGCACTTCCTGCCTGTGCTCGTCAGAAGGGTATCACTTTCTCTACTCCTACAGAGGTTTGTAAGAAGACCAAGAGTGTCGGAAATTTGGATGTACCAGACACATTGTCATGGGTGGATGAAGAACGAGATGTAAGTTCCTGGTTGGGTAATGCGATGCAGCAGGAAGCCTTTAACAAACTCTATAGTGTAGCTGATCGTGTACGCATCGTGAATGATCCCCGTATTAATCAGGATTGGGATTATTTACAGGCATCGAATAACTTCCGTTTTATGACTACCAAACCCTCTAGTGTGGGATTGGACCGAGGAATCTATAGTGATGCATTTGATGCTTTTACCAATTATATGAATGTGTTGGGCGATTTCATTAATCGTGTGAATAGTCTTTATCCGGAAGACATTGACAATGAGCAACTTGATGGACTGCTGACCACTATCAAAAATCAAGGTGACGAGATTGAAATGAAGGATACAGAGATAGAGAGGTTGAAATCTCGTTTGTCTAAGATTGAATCAGAAGAGGAATTGGCTCGCGATACAAAATCTGCAGCAGATGCAAAGATCGTTCCGTCAAAGAAAAAATCACCTACATCTAAAAAATCCTCTTCAAAAGAACCTGTAAATAAAGATAGGGAGGATAAGGTATCAGCAAAGAAGCCATTGGAGAGAAAAGCTTCAGTTAAGAAGGCTGATTCTAAGAAAAAGACTGAAACAGTTACCCCTACTGATGCTGATAAATCAAAATAGATTAAGCATCAGTGCTCATTAGGCATAATTAAAAAGAGAGCCTGCTACTTCTTGTAGCAGGCTCTCTTTTGATTATATAGTTAATGCTTTTATCGTTTTATTTGCGATATAACACATATTTAGTACTACCCGGAGTGGAATAGAGTATAGTAGCTTTAGCAGCCGCAGTACTGTCACTATATAGTGTTAGCGCATTGCCATTTAGATTATATACATTGTTACGGTTGCCTCCCACTGTACTTACTGTGGCGATATACCATTTAGAAGCGCTCCAGGTGAAGTCTATTGTAGAGTCTTTACTCATTTCACCACTGATAGTGGATAAAGTCTGTTTGCCACTTAGGTCAGCATTCAGCGTAAGTGTGTTTACTAGGATAGAATCTCCACCATTGGCATTCTTCAATGTATCGCTATGGGCAAAGGTACCAGTCAGATTATTCTGATAATATTCTGCGCTATTACTGTTGTTGTCATCGCTGGAGCAGGATGCCGTCAAGAAGACGGGCATCGCTGCTAACAGGATATATACTATTTTTTTCATACGTTATCTGATGTGTTTGTGTATCAATTATTCTGCAGGTATCCAGCGTGAATCACCTACTTTGTTGGAAATCAAGTCATTGAGTATCAGTGTAAAGTTACCTGCATCTGGATTGCTGAAGCATTTATCTGCTGTTACATCCAAGAAAGTAGCACTGATTTTGCCTTCTCCACTGAAGTCATTTGTAAAATAGCTGTTTGTGAAGTTTGCATCGGCTGTGGCTCTGACATTCTTTCCCACATTGAAGGATGGACGCTTTGTCAGGATAGAATTACTGATATTGATACCATCAGATGCACCATAACTAGTAGAACCGAAATCGATGAGATAGTTACCGTTTCCGATACTGTTATACATGGTCAGGTGGTCCACTGTGATGGATGTCATATTTGTATTCTTACTGTAGATAAACATCTTACCTGTGGTTGCAACATTGTATAATGTACAGTCTGTAATCTTGATATTTTCTATTTTACCCTTACCGGAGCCGGCGTCAACATGGATGAAAGAGTACCCAGTACACATATCATGGAATATACTGTTGTTCAGTTCTAATGTATTGATATTAATACCGTTGCTTCCTTGTAAGCGGAAGAATGCCGTACTCTGTCCTGATACATTACATTTATCGATTTTGAATGTAGATACTGTTGCACTAGCACTCTGATTGATAAAGTATTTAGCACCATTGTCCACGATATTCAGATTGTAGAATGTAACGAAAGCGTGACTTCCGGCAATGTCGAAGTTCTTGTCCAAATCAAGTTCTGGTGTTACAGCACTCGATTCACCGTAGAATGCTATAGACATTCCGTCAGGTATAGTCAAGTTACTTGGAGTTCCGTCTTCACCGATACCGTGTACGCTTAGTTTTGCTCCGCCAGGAATCATTACTGTCGCACTATAATTAGATTGGTCACTTGATGCAGCCTTGGCTTTAGTAGCAATCTCATCTATCAGTTCTTGCGAAAGAACGGTCGTAGTTGATGGAATGTTATAAATAATGCTGGACTGTGGAGGTGCCGCAGGAGTAGTAAAGGTGAGAGAGCCACGTTTAGCCTTACCGTTTCTCAGATAAGTGGTATATGTGGTATTCGACTCAAGACCGGTAAACGTGTACTGACCAGCTGCTTTCTGTGCATCAGTCAGCATAATTGTCTGTACTTCGTTTGTACCCTTCCATAGAGTAAGTGTATCTACAGCTGATTTTGCAGTCCAACTTACATGGCATGAATCATAAGAGTAGTCATCAGCTGTAAGCACATTAAATATCTGTTCAGCTTTAGTTGTGAAATAACTTTTTGTGCCGCTTTGGTAATATACCCACTTGGATGAGTTCTTTCCATCAGCTACACTGCGTAAGCGCAGGTAGTATTTGGTATCTCCCATCAAGTCGCGCAGTGTATCAGAGTTGCTGCTCAGTTTAATTACAGTAGATGAACTGCTTACATCATCCAGATAGAGGGAGTCTGTACTGTATTCTACCTCGTATGCTGTGGCACCTGATATTTTAGTAAATGATATAGCAGCCTTTGTTTCCTGGGCTGTAACTGAAATAGAACCTGTCGGACCGAACAGACGGTCGTAAGCGCTATCTACGCTCCAGTCATTACCGTCTGTACATGATGCGAGCATACTTATCCCCATCAGTGCGAGTGCGGCTGTACCGAATATATTTTTTAATGTTTTCATTGCTTCTTCTTTTAGAATTTGATTACATTAGTTGCTGAAACCATAGGAATTCTGCAACATATTGTGAGAATTGGAAATGGTTGTAGATGAAATTGGCATCAAGTAGCGGTTGATGACAGTAGGTGTACCGTATGTGATAGTACCATCTGAAGATACACTAGCCGTACCAAGCAGTCCACTTGAAATACTCGGCAGATTGGTGTAGATCTGGGTGTCTGAACTACTTGACAGTTTTGACTTTCCGAAACCAGAGCCATTAGCAGCATAATCTGTTTCTTTCTGACCTGACTGAAGACCATTCCATGTGAAGCTCTTCTCATTGATAGTCAACTGTGTCTGATTATCTGTGTAATTGAAGTAAACAGTTTCAGGATAATTACCCTGTGCGATGGCAGTCAGGTAATTTGTCTTCATCTGTTTTGTCTTTTCCACAAGCAAGTTCCAGCGGATTAGATCATACTTGCGCTGACCTTCGCCAGCTAGTTCCCATCCTTCTTCATCAACCAAAGCATTGAAGAAAGCAGTCTTGCTGGTTGCTGCATTATTCAGATAAGTGATTTCTTTCTGCTTACTGTCGCTATTTGCATCATTATAGGCACGCATATGAACTTTTTCCAATGCGTCAAGAGCTGTAAGTCCGTTGGCAGCTCCATTACCTGCGGTAGTCGGTCCATAGAGTTCATTCATTACCTCTGCATACATGAGATAAACTTGTGACATGCGCATCTTGATTACATTGATACCAGTCATGTGCTTAGCACTGGCTGCTAGATTCTGTGCCAGCCACGAAGCGTTTTCGTTACGTGGATCCCATTTTCCTATATAGATGCCAAAAGGTGTATTACCATTGAATGTCACAGCTGTAGCTGCTGTATTCGTCTTTGCATTTTTTCCTTCAGCGATGGTAATCTGTGAACAGGTGATATCACGGCGTGCATCACTGTCTCTAAATGAATAGAAGAAAGGTGCAGTCAGTTTCATCTTACCTGATGAGTTTCCGTAGCCATATGTAGAGGTAATACCATTCAGACGGACTCCCACTGTGTAGCCTAATTCACCACTGACATTTTGGAGCATAGGAATCTCAAACAAATTCTCGCGATAGGTCTTATCTAAAGACAGTTGATTATTGAGATACCATTCATTCTGAAATGAAGGGTTCAAGTTATGGATACCGCTACTGATGATGGCAGCCAGATGTGGCAGTGCCTTCTGATAGTATGATTCATAATTAGTCTTGCGCTGTGTAGGGTAGGTGGGGTCAGAGTAGCTGGCAGTTTCGTAATCAGAGCCTAAGTCCTTTTCACGGATGTTCCACCCGCCCAATGTCAGTGCTATCTGGGCATAAAGGGCATGAGCATAACCCTTGGTGATGTGCTCAGTGGTATAGCTGTCAGTACCTGCCCAAGGTAAAAGCTCGATAGCCTCGTCCAGTTGGGTAAGCAGTGAATCCATGATTACGTCACGGTTGGTCTTCCCTGCATATGCATTGGAGAGGTCAGTCTTTGTTGCCTCAAACTTCATAGGAACGTCACCCCAGACTCTGATGATATCAAGGTAAAGCATGGCACGCAGTGTCAGCGCCTCGCCCAAATATTCTTTCATCTGTTTGTTGCTTGAAATAAGGTTACTGTTACGAATACCTTCTATAGCAAGGTTGCAATCTTCTACAGCACCAAACATGGCATCCCAACTACCGGACAACTTAGACCATCCGGAACTGGCGTTGTAATTCATGTTACCACGTTCACTGGCAGAGTTGGTGGCATCATTTCCAAGGCCGTCCACCAATTCTATATCACTGTTCAGACAGTATATGAAGGCGAAGTCCTGGGAATAAGTACGGTCTTGTGTAAGGTCACCGTATATTTTATTGATCACCTGTCCTGTATAGTATTCCGAATTGAATGTATTTTCTGTGGTCTGTTCTGATTCAGAAGTTTGGTCCAGAAAATCAGAGCAGGAAGAAAAAGCTACAGCACAAGATGCAATGGTCAGTATCGATAATATCTTTTTCATTTGATTTGTACTTTTTAGAATGTAATGTTAATTCCGCCTACGAATGAGCGACTCTTTGGATAGGCTGCGTAATCAATACCTGGGCACATCGGATTACTGTTAGTGTCCACTTCAGGATCATAACCACTGTAACTTGTGAAGCAAGCCAGATTGTAACCGGTGAAGTATATACGTACACTGTTCAGCATCACTTTTCTAACTAGAGATTTAGGCAATGTATATCCTAATGTCACTGTATTCAGACGCAGGAATGAACCATTTTCAATGGCATAATCAGTAATCATCATGGTAGATGCAGCAGCAGGATTGTAGATATTTGCATTCTTGTTGATTTCTGCCAGACGAGTAGCTACAGCTTCAGCACTTCCATAATAGGCTAGGGTAGAGGTTGAAATCTTGCCAAGGTTGTAACCTGTTACAGGATCAATCCATGTATAGCGGTTGTCTACGTTGAAATCTGCTACTAAGTTGTAGTTTTTGGCAGAACCATGGTAGAAGGAATTGGCAAGTTTTGTACCGTTTACGACTTTGTTGCCCAGAGAATAGTCGAAGAAGATGTTAAAGTCGAAATTGTTCCAATGAGCATCCCAACCGAATCCGCCGGTTACCTTAGGTATAGTGTTTCCAAGACGCTGCTTGATTGGAGTACCATCTTCATCGCATTCAAATTTTGGTGAGCCTGGATATAGGCCACTTGTGATGGAATTACTGTTGTCTTTGATACCACTACGGAGTTTCCATGTAGTTCCTACCAGAATCAATTCTCCGTTAGGGTTGTTTATTGGGTCATATGCTGTATAGTAACCATTCAGTTTGTAGCCCCAGATCTCACCTAGACTACCGCCTTCTGCCACGTAGAAGTCTTCATATTTAGAGATTGTACTTCCTGCGAATCCACTACTTTGGAATGGACTGTCAGAATTCAACTTATCAATCTTGTTCTTATTCCAGGAAACGTTGGCATTAAAGTTCAACTGAAATTTCTTTGAGTCGATCACTGCAGCGTTTACAGCAAATTCAATACCCTTGTTGGAGGTCTGACCGAAGTTCTGATATTGATAACTGTAACCTGTCTGTGAAGGAATGACAGCTCTCATCAGCAAGTCCTTTGTGGTATTCCAGTAGAAGTCCAAAGTACCATTGATACGACCGTTGAAGAAACCATAATCAATACCGAAGTTACGTGTAATTGTTGTTTCCCATTTCAGGTCAGGATTGGCCAGGTAAGTGGAGTGTTCCAACATCGAAGAACTTGTTTCATCAAAACCGGGATGCTTTCCTGATGTTTCTGATACCTTATATATAGTAGTAATCAGGCCACTGCTGATACGGTTGTTACCTGCGGTACCAAAACTCAGACGAGCCTTCAGGTTGCTTAACCATGATTCTGTATTCTTCATGAACTTCTCATCAGAGATACGCCATGCAAATGCCAAAGATGGGAATACGCCCCAGCGATGACCTTCGCCAAACTTGGAAGAACCATCGGCACGTAGTGTAAAAGTTGCCAGATATTTGTCGGCCAGTGTGTAATTTACGCGTCCGAAGAAAGAAAGCAGGTTATCCTTTGCCTTGATATCTGTTTCGTTAGCCAGTGCTGTACCTGCGCCTGCATTTGCCAATACTTCATTGATGCTGAATGAAGTAGGGAATGCTACAGAGGTATTGTTTCTGTCTGTCTGTTTGGTACTGCTCCATTCTTGTCCTAACAGAACATTCAGGTGGTCTCTGCCTCCAAACAGTTTCTTGTTGTCATACGTTACCGTGTTGGCATTTCGCCATGTCTCATAATCAGAACGCTCGAAACGTAACTGAGGTTGACCATTGTAACCATATTTAGAATTGGTTACGGCATCAGCAGTCCATACGTTGTCTGTCTTGTCGTAGCGCCAATTATAACCGAATTCAGAACGGAAAGTCAATTCTTTGATGGGTTTCCAGTTTAATCCTGCATTATAGTCCTGACGGAAACGAATCTGTTTCTTATAAGTCGCATCAATACGCTGGAATGGTGAACGCATAGTGCTGGTGGAGTTAGATTCATCTTCATCGTCAGCAGACAGTGGGTCTATAGGACGATAGCTGATGGTATTTGCTACAATAGAATTGGCAGCATTGGTCTGATTTGTTTCTGCACCACCGCTGATACCGTCGATTTTTGCATGTGAGAGTCGGGCATTGAAGTCAATAGACAACCATTTGTTGATATTGGCATCAATTTTGGCATTGATGTTATTCTTACCGTAACCGGAACCACGCATGATGCTTTCCTCATCATTATGAGCGAAACCAATGTTGAATTTGATATCTTTGGAACCACCGCTGATTGTTCCGTTGTATTGGTGCTGAACACCAGTACGACCAAACAGTTCATCCTGCCAGTCATTTCCTTCTTTGGATTTCCATATATCCAGGTCATTGAAGTTACCGTAATCAGTAGAACCCAATTCATACTGATAGTATGCATAGTTGTATGGGTCCATCACTTTAATTTCCTTAGTCAGTTTCTTCCAGCCGATGGAAGCATTCAGGCTTACCTGGGTCTTACCTTCCTTACCGCTCTTAGTAGTAATAATGATAACACCGTTGGCACCACGGGCACCGTAGATGGCTGTGGAAGATGCATCTTTCAGTACATCGATAGATTCAATTTCACTTGGCGCAATATCACTGATGCTGGAAACCGGGAAACCGTCTACGATGTAGAGTGGTGAGTTGTCTTGTGAAATAGAACCACCACCACGTACGCGAATCTTTACATCAGCATCAGGAGAACCTTCTGTCGTAGTGATATTTACACCAGCCATCTTACCTGTCATAGCCTCGCCTACATTAGATACAGGTATGTTGGCGATTTTATCACTACTGATGGAAGCGACAGCTCCAGTAAGGTCTTTTTTCTTGACAGTTCCATAACCGATGACTACCACATCATTCAGTGTCGTGTTGTCATCTTCCAATGTAACTGCCAGGGCACTTTTACCTTTTACATTTACAGTTTTGGTCTTCATACCGATATAAGAGATTACCAGCGGGTTACTACCCGAGGCCTTGATTGTAACATTACCATCAATATCGGTAATGCCACCGTTCTTAGTACCCTTTTCGAGTACACTTGCACCGATAACGGACTCTCCTTGAGAATCTTTTACGGTTACTTTTACTGTCTGCGCCTGTAAGCTTCCTGTAATCAGCAAGAGAGCAAACAAAATCGCCATTTTCCGATAGTGGCTTAGTGCCAATCGAATACTCTTTAAATTAACAGACATAAAATTAGCAGGTTTTTAAATTTAACAATTATATATTTTTTGCTTTAATATACGCGTTCTTTATGTAGCGATCAGAGAATTTTCTTCCCCAAATCGTTATCCTCCAGTTGTCTTGTTGATTGAAATTTCCATATATAGTTTTAATTAGCGAAAAATCTATTGCGGTTCTATGTTGCAAAGGTAGTAATATTTTTATTAATAATGGTACTTTTTTGAAAATTTTTCTGTTAAAAATGAAAGAACAATAAAGCGGAGCTGCATGGACAGCCCCGCTTTGCTATTATTTTCAGATAATATTACTTAATTACCTTTTTGCCGTTTACAATATTGATACCCTTTGCAGTCTGCTGAATACGCATTCCACTGAGGTTGTAAATAGTATCACTGTTACTCTTGACTACTATATTGTTGATACCTGTTGCAGTACCACTAATGGTCGTAGCATCACCAAGTCCACCCATTTCGTTTGCTGCACGTACAGACCATGTAGCCGTAGTATCGTCTACAGAATAACTTGGAGTGGTGGTGAAGTAAATTACCTTACCGTTTTTGCAGACTGCCCAGCAGAGCACATAGTCGTTATTGTCCCATGTCAGTGTGTTATTAGACAGTTTTACGTTCGTAGGAGCAGATGCTTGTTCAGTATAAGCTGTCGGATCCCAGTCATCACTACCTCCCATGACTGTGGTAAGTGTGGGAACTGCAGCTTCTTCTGCTGTCAATACAGGATTATTGGTGTGTGTATCTGCAAATGTAGTCTTTCTTGCAGTCAGGTCTACTGATGTACCCGTAGTTGTATATGAGTTATATTCAGCAAATCTGGCAGGCCAGCCACCGCTCATCTCACTCCATCCGATTGCAGATGGTTTGATTTCCATCTTTGTATCAATGAAGAGAGCGATAGGCGTACCTTGTCCCCAAGGACGACCGAGTGTATAGTTACCATCCAGTCCTTCTACTTCACCCTTGATTACACAATCCTTGAAGATGTAACCGTATTGGGTCGGTTTGGAAGGTACTGCCAGATATCCATTGGCACACATAACCAAATCTACACCATTGTAATATACATCACCCTTACCACAAAGGAAGTCTGTACGTCCACGGAGACGTCCACCTTCAAAGTAGAAACGGCTGTTTTCATTGTTTGATACATACGTATCCTGATATGCATAGAGACATACATCCTTGCAGATGGTCTTGTTACTCTTATCGTTGAGAACGATGTTTCTACCAGTGTTGTCAGCCATGCCACTCTTCAGTGTTACATCCTGGAAGTATGTATTGGTTGCTCCGCTGTTCAGTTGCAGTACATCGCCTTTGCCGATACCCTCGATAGGATTGGCTGGACCATAAGTGCCGGCAATCAGGTTGGTAGGTACAGTATTCACAAATGTTACTTCATCCATATTTTCACCTACGATAGATACGTTTGGCGTATTGATTACGGTAGTTGCACTTGGATAAGCCACACCGTCAGAACCTGTTACTGTTACAGATGAGTCCACTGGAATAGCATAGCTGCCTGCCTTAACGAAGATACGGTAACGTACGCTGGTATCTGTACGTTTGGCAGCAGCAGTGATAGCTGCTTTGAAGTCACCATTGTCAGGGATGATGAAATCGTATAAAGCCTTTGCAATAGTTGGCTTGTTCTTGGTAGTGAAGTTTACAGTGATGTCTTTGTCGATAAAGTTGCCTGTCAGATCACTGATGCTGTTAGCGGGCAGAGTAAATACGTAGGCAGTGGCATAGCTTAAGCCTTTGTATTCCATAATTATGCTCTTGCCTGATACAGTAGGAGTGAGTTTCTGTGTGCCGATAGTTGCTGTAGCGCTCTCAGCCAGTTTTACCTTCTCATCAAATGTGAGCACTACTTTGCCATTGGCAGAAGCCGTAGTAGAACCTTCTGCAGGTACAGAAGAAACCAATACAGGTGCTTTACCATCATCTACTGGCTTTTCAGTACCAGTAACAAAGATATTCGAAATGGCGATACCATCATTGGTAGATGTTGTACCATCCAGTGTAGAAGATGTGTCACTCTTCCAGCGGATATAAAGTGTAGCCTGGTTGTTGGCTGCTGCTGGCAATGTAAAGGTACCGTTCGTCCAGTTCTTTACACCTGGGATATTGATAGAGCCCAGATTGGTCCAGTTCACATTATCGATAGAGTAGTCCACGTCCTGCTTTTGATAACCGTTGTAGTTATACATCATGTCAGCAGAAACTTTGATGTCGGTAAAGTTGGCCGCATTTACTTTAACCTGCCAGTAATATGTACCGATGGCTGCATCGTTGCGCCAGTTTACAGCTGCAGGCTTACCTTCGTAACCTCCGGCACTTTCCTGATTTTTGTCTAGCCATGCCACATTGGTTCCATCCGCATTGCGGAGTACCAGTTGGTCAACGTCATTGTCTGCTGCATAGAAGTCAGCAATACGTCCGTTTCCGCCTGCCTTATAGAAGTCCCAACCTGCAATATAGTCGATAGCAGAATAGTTGGCGGTCAACGCTACGTTTCCAGTCATATTCACTTTGATTTCGCCTGCGGTCTCACCGTTGCTCCAACCTGTGAAGGTCATGATAGGATTGCTGGATGCTGTCAAAGTTACTGTAGTACCGTCTTCATACATGTTTTTGCCTTCCACAACAGTAGCGGCAGGAGAAGCCTGGACCATATAGCTGTTGGCGGGGGATGCAACTGTCAAATCGAGTGCATAGGTGTTAATCTTTTCAAAATTGGCTGTGAGCGTGGTGTTGGCTTTCAGTGTGAAAGTATATTTGCTTTCCTGTGATACCACATTGCCGTCAGCATCAGTCCAGTTATTGAATTTATAACCGAAGTTCTTGGTGGCAGTCACAGTGAGTTCTGTACCATCATCAAATTTGTCACCTTTAGGATATACTGACACTGTACCAGCACCTTCCAGATTAGTCTTGGTTGCCAGCGTATATTGAGCAACTTCCTCTTTTGTGCCGTTTACAGTACCGTCAATCTGTATATTACTTATACCAAACTGTTTTGTATTTCCAAGATTGTATAAATTCACAACCAGTGCAAAACCTTTAGAAGTAGCTAACGAGTCAGCTATATTGAATTCAAAACTAGCAACGCCATTAGAACCGACTTTGTTGCGTGCAGGAATCATACCAGTAGCCAGTATCACGTTTTTACCTTCATCATTCCGAGCGGAAACATTAATTAGACCGCCATCAGTTCCGAATCTGCGTACAAGCGCACTTACTTTGGTAGGAGTGAAAGTAATACCTTTGGCAGGAGTCACTTTGAATACCAGTTCATTGTTGGCACTTGCTGCAGAAGCTTGTACTGTAGGCTGGAAACGTGTATAACTTACGCCGTCATATGTAGCAGATGAAGTATTACCTATTTCTGTACCAGCAGAGAAAGCACTTAGTGAAAAAGCACCGTCAGGTGTCACTGTTGCTGGATCAGTAGCACTTCCGGTGAATGCCCATGTAACATTGGCAGTAGCGTTGTCGAAAGATACGCCCTTAGCTTCCACGAGTGGCAGCACCGTTTTGATGAAGCGATAATAGCTGCCATCACCAATCACGATTTTGATACTGTCTGAAGCAGAAGCTATCGTATAGCTGATATCAGTGCCTTGCGTGTAGTCACTCTGACCATCAATGGTGGTAGTCGTAATTGTGCTGTATGCCTGTGTACTTACTACGGCACCTTTAGCAGAAGGAATAGTAAAGGTGGTACCTGAGTTTATCTGGCACCAGTCTGTATTGTTTGTGTTATTGATTTTACCGGGACTTGTAGTGAAGTCGAGTTTCACATCTATAGTAGAACCTTTCACGGTTGCCTGAGTCACATAGATGCCCGGTTTGTTCTGATAGGCCAGATTTGGGGCTCCGTTTACGCGTTGGAAATCCCATGTAAGTGTGGTTGCTTCTGTTCGGTCAGCCAGTGTTACAGTATTATCTGTAAATACAGGGGTGAGGGTCACATCTTTAGTTGGAGCAGTAATGGTACTTCCTGGTGTGTAATTGTTGGTACCGTCTGTCCATGCTGTAAGTGTTTTACCCTTACAATACAGGGTGTGGTTTACTGGGATAGTATATTCTGCACCGGATACCAATGTCACAGTACTTGGCACTACACCTTCCGTAATAGCAGTTCCTAATGAGTAGGTAATACTGATATTGGATGCAGCCACCTTTTCTATTGATATATAAGGTGTGTAGCCTGCACCAGTAATGGTGGTAGTAGAGCCTGCCGTTGGTAGAAATTTCTGGTAAGTTACTTTCTCTGTTGGGGTACCAGAAGCCCAACATTCAGCGGTTGTGGTAACGCTAGTGGTGTTTGTTCCATCTGTAATAGTGGCTGTGTGACTGCCATAAGTACAGTTTCCCAGACCAATGTTGATACCACTGTCTGTCTTGGTCTTGGCAGTCATGCCAGTCCAGCCGTGCTGACTGTCATGATAAGTACCTGTGAGAATGATGTCGGCATCGGTAGCTGTAGCTTCTACGCGTGACAGCGTACCATCATCGGCAATCTTCACACCAAAATTCAATGCTGTACCCTGCGTCATTTCTGCCGTAGTGAGTAGCGAGCAATTAGCTAGATTCAATGAGAATTGAGTCCATGCTTCAGCGTTTACTGGAATCAAGCCTATCAATAATAGGCATAACCAGAAAAACTTCGTTAGTCGAGTTTTCGTCATTTTGTTAATAATTAGAGTTACTTGTTATTTTTGTTTTAGTTATGCTGTGAATTGTATGCAAAGATAATAAAAATAATGAATGGAGAGGAGTGTTTTCTTTCAAAAATGGTCGAAAAACCCCGTTTTGTACGATTTACATAGCATTTTTGATAGAAAGTCATATAATTAGAAACTCCAATTTTTCTCTCATTCCCCTAAAAGCACTACCTTTGTAAATGAGAAAAGAACATAACTAATTGTATAACTAAAAACAAAAATTATGAAGAAGATTTTTACATTGGTAGCTGTCGCCATGATGACAGTGTGCGCAAATGCGCAGGTGATTAGCTTTTCTGAAGCAGTTGCCGCAGGTTCAATGGATGCCAAGACTTTCGGTACAGGTTTTGTTCTGACGGTTACTGATACTAGTGGTAAAATTGCTATCGATAAGAATACAGCTTATTTCGGCGATGCCACAACTTATACGAATTATGATTATCGTCTGAAGACTGGTGGAAAATCCAGTTCAAAAAGTCAATTGGTATTCACAATACCAGCTGATGGTACATTTAAATTCTTTGCACGTACTGGTAGTAATTCCGCTATAGACAGAACCGTTGTTGTAACACAGAGTGATGCAGAGCTCTTTAATAAAGTAATTGCAGAGAGTGACGCTGTCAGTGTGGATATGACCGATGCTACTACAGGTACGATAACATCAAAGAATGTTTATCCAGTTAATACAGTTGCAGTAAAGGCAGGTACTGTAATTGTCACCTATCCTATTAATGGTATCAATTTCTATGGATTTGAATTAGCTACTGCCACAGGTATTCAGAAACTTACTCCTATTGCTACTTCATCTACTACCTGCTACAATATGGCTGGTCAGAAGGTGAGTACCAATGCTAAGGGGCTTGTTATTGAAAATGGAAAGAAAATAATAAAATAATCATATTGACGAAATCAATATTGATTGAAGGCTTGCCAGCGATGGCAAGCCTTTTTTCGGCTTTTTTCGCGCATGCAAACGCGTATGCATTAATATCCACTCATACATAAATACAGGAATGCCATAAATAGGATTATCCATGATTTTAACTGAAATATGGTTCTTAGTCATATTCCTGTTCGCCACTGGCTGTATGGACAGACGCAATATCACAATTTTTCTCCCTGCAGTTTTCCGTAGAGGAACACAACTTCATCCAGTCATAGTCATTTTTTTTGCACAAAGCAGTCACACGATAGAAGAAAGGGGGCATAACTCATATAAGTAAGGGACGTCGTTATGATAACTAAGGGTCGATTTAATGATAAGTACGAGTCGGTTTAATGATAACCGTGAGTCACTTTCATGGTACTTTGGACTGTGAATGACTTTGGACTGACGATTCTGACTACGCATGTCATATGAAATAATAGTTTCTGAATTCATGTTTCACTTGCAAACTGCTTACAATCAATTACTTGTGGTGAAGCATTGATCGCTCCAAACAGACAAATCGAGAATTATACTGTGGATGAAGGATGAAAGACATGTTTCACTCAGTTCTATAGATTTTATAGGCATTTGAGAAGATTGTGAAAGATTGAAAGGTATATAACGTATTTGCCGACGCATCCCCCTATCTAAGGAAGCCTTCTTGTTACCCATTGTGCTCTTTCACGCGACTTCTGGGGATGATTAATAAGATAGATAACCCGTTGGCGGAATTAAAAAGTCAATAAATTGAAGCTTAAAAAGTTGCACA